>JAITIZ010000156.1 GCA_031279215.1 Planctomycetaceae bacterium | reverse complement strand
AATTTATTGTTAGAAGGAACGCGGTCGTCTCGACCGCATTTTTAGGCGTTTTTTGTAAAAAAACAGGGCAGGCGAGACGCCTGCGTTCCTCCTAATATTACTTTTTAGAAGTTACCTTACGTATTTTAGTCAAGATGTATTTTCGTCAAAACTTTTTTTGTTTCGCGGATAGCGGCATGAAATTTTTTTCAATCAATTCCAAAAAAATATTACATTATCTTTTTGCGGTTCTTTTCCTTTTTTTTCTTTTGGGGATGTTGGGGATGCTTCCGCTTCGGGCTTCGGAGCCGGAACATGAATTTATCCGCTTATTTCCTGATCAACGGATACTCCTTCAACCGGGGGTGACGATAACAACATATATTGGCGGAGAATACGAAAAATTTGATGATTTCAAGGAAATTCAGCCGGAGATTATTCTTGAAGACGGTGGTAAAAAGGATGTTGTTGAAGCGGAGGTGTTGAACGGTAAACTTCGACTTCGATGGAAAAAACCCGGAACGAGCCAAATTATTCTCCGAATAGAACATCCTAATTTAAAACGTGTTTTTTATGATCATATTCATCTTGAGGCATGGGTACCGGATTATGGGGTGATTTTTTTTTCAGTGTTGGGTGGTTTGGGAATTTTTCTACTTGGAATGCGTCAAATGTCTGACGGTCTTCAGTTGGCGGCAGGTCCCAATCTCCGCAAGTTAATTGCAACTGTTACGGATAACCGTTTTTCTGCGGTTCTTGTCGGATTTGGTGTAACATCAATTATTCAATCCAGCAGTGTTACGACGGTAATGGTGGTTGGTTTTGTCAACAGCCGAATAATGACTCTTTCTCAAGGAATTGGGGTAATTATGGGGGCGAATATCGGTACAACAATTACCGGTTGGATTCTGACACTTAATATCGGAAAATACGGATTACACATGATTGGCGTGGCGGGACTGATTTATTTGTTTTCCAAAATTGAACGGACGCGTTTTCTTGCCATGATTATTCTTGGGTTGGGATTTGTTTTTTTCGGTCTTGAGCTGATGCAACATGGTTTCATACCGCTCCGTGATTTACCGGAATTTTCGGCGTGGTTGGAAACATTTTCTGCGGAAACTCAAATCGGAGTTTATTTTTGTATTGCGACTGGTTGTATTTTGACATTGATAATTCAGTCATCTTCGGCAACATTGGGAATTACCATTTCACTTGCGGCAATTGGGGTGATTCGGTTTGAAACAGCGGCTGCATTGGTACTTGGCGAAAATATTGGGACAACAATTACGGCAATTCTTGCATCAATTGGTTCTTCGACCAATGCCAAACGAGCGGCTTATTTTCATGTATTGTTCAATGTTTTTGGTGTTTTGTGGGTTTCGTCGATTTTCCGGTGGTTGTATCTTCCTATGATTTTTTATCTTGTCGGAACGGATCCGGTAACAGGATTGATTCGTGATCCGAAAGTGGGTATTGCGATGACGCATACGGTGTTCAATATTGTCAACACGATTGTATTTTTGCCGTTTACGGGAATTATGGCGAAATTTTTGATGTATTACGTGCGGGAAAAAGAAAACGAAACAGAAAAAGAACAATCGCGTTTGACAACACTTGGTATTCGCCGGCTTGAAACACCGGCAATGGCTATTGAACGTTCACGAATTGAGGTGATTCGAATGGGTAATAGTTGTCTTCGATTACTGGAAAAAGTTGCGATAATTATTGAAGCGGAAAATCCGGATCAAAAGGCCATTGACAGAGCGTTTCATCAAGAAGAAGAGTTGGACACATTACAGGATGAGATTATTGAATATACATCGAGTTTACTTTCGGGCAATATTTCGCATGATATTGGTGATGCGGCGCATCAACAACTCCGTATGGCGGATGAGTTGGAATCAATTAGCGACTATTTGATTGTGATTCTCAAGTCTGATTTGAAAATGCGGAAAGACGGTCTTGCGATTCCAGAACCGCAAAAGTCGGAATTTAAGGAGTTACACAATGCGATAGAAGAATATCTTGCCATGATTATTCGTTTTTATTCTGCGCGAAGAACAGATTTTACTGATTTAACAACAGAGGTTCATGCTCAGGGACATAGTCTTACGCGAAAGGCTAAAATAACCCGTGATCTTTTTATCAAACGAATGTCTGAAGAAAAATTTGATCCGCAAATTGTCATTGCGTTCAACACACAATTCAATGCTTATCGCCGTGTTCGCGAACACGCCCAAAATGTCGCCGAAGCCATTGCCGGAATGAAATAATGACTCTTATATTGGGAACAATCCCATTCTGTACAGATTTTCGATATATTATAAGTCTTTTTATTTCAGGGGGTTATCCAAACGGTCATTTAGGAAACCGTCCCACGTTTCGGGAATTGTAACGGTTTGGTTATTTTCACGGCTTGCGAATACTCTTTGTCAATTTTTCCAGTGTTTCGGCTGTTGTGTTTTCTTGTCCAACCAAAGCAGTGTAAACTTCAAGACAAACACTTTTTCCGTTCGCCCCTGAACCATACAAGAAAAGTGCTTTTTCAATGTTCAGATGTTTTACAAATGGTAACGAAAAATATTCAGCAAGATAATCTTGCTTCGCTTTGGACGGCAAGACACGGTCAAGATGTTGTGTCCATTTGGGACAATCAGCATCAGGGTTATATTCAAACGGCAAAACGTAACGTATAAAATCGGCATAATTATGTTTCTCAAAATGTTCCCCGTTTTCATCAAAAAATGCGGAATGATATCCGTTTAGGCAGTAATCCGCTTGCGAACTATTAACTATTCACTATTAACTATTGGGAACTTCTAAAAACCTAATGTAAAAATTTATTGTTAGAAGGAACGCGGTCGTCTCGACCGCATTTTTAGGAGTTTTTTGTAAAAAAACAGGGCAGGCGAGACGCCTGCGTTCCTCC
>JAITIZ010000086.1 GCA_031279215.1 Planctomycetaceae bacterium | reverse complement strand
AATTTATTGTTAGAAGGAACGCGGTCGTCTCGACCGCATTTTTAGGCGTTTTTTGTAAAAAAACAGGGCAGGCGAGACGCCTGCGTTCCTCCTAATATATTAGTTTTTAGAAGTTACCTACAAATTAAAACCAAGAACATGTAAATCCGCCGTCAACATAAACAGTAGAACCCGTTATATAACTTCCTGCTTTTTTCGATAAAAGCAGTAAAGCGGCACCAATCAGTTCTTCGGGATTTCCGTAACGATTCATCGGCGTTCCGCGCATGATATTATCAACTCGTTCCTGATCAAGCAATTTACGGTTTTGTTCCGCCGGAAAAAAACCAGGACAAATCGAATTGGCACGAATTTTTTTCGTTGCAAATTCTTGAGCGATGTTCTGAGTAAGATTGACAACTCCCGCTTTGGACGCAGCGTATGCAAAAACACGCGAAAGCGGACGATCAGAATTGACACTGCCAATATTCAAAATTGCACCGCCATCATTATTGTTGAGCATGGATTCGATGAAAACCTGACATGCTTCCATCATTCCTTTGAGATTAACAGCAAAAATCTTATCCCACTGATTAGGATCAACCTCAAGAAACGGTGTACCAATATTGATGCCGGCACAGTTAATCAACATATCAACTTTTCCCGTAACTTTAAGCGATTCCTCAAGCAAGTTTTTAATTGAAGCCCGTTGCGTGATGTTGACCACTGCGTATGAAGAGTTAATGTGAAGAGTTTGGAGTTTTTCAACTCTGGCTTTGCAAGCTTCTTCGCCCATATCGGCAACAACAACATAAGCCCCAGCTTGACCAAGTCCAGAAGACAACGCTCCGCCAAGTTCACCAGCTCCGCCAATAACAACCGCAACTTCACCCTCCATCCCAAAAAGATTCTTCAAATATTCCGCCGAATTTAACATAACATTATTTCCTTTGAACTAATAATTTTACAAAGAACATTTCCGTTTCAATACAAAATTCCAATATCTCAAAAAAGAATTTACCGTAACTGTCTATTTAAAAATTGAAAGAATAACATTTCGGTATTATTTTTGTTTTGACTTAACCCAACGGAGCGGGTAAGTCCTCATTACAAACATAACCCTGAAAGGATGAATTCATGTTGATGTGTCAATGGGTATCATTGGGTATCATTTGGGTATCATTTTTAAATAGACAATTACCTATCAATTCCTGTAAACGGTAATATTGTTATTGTTAATGGTTCAATATTTACCGAACGATTTATCATCAAGATCGATTTTGATTTCGGCACCTCCGCCTCCGCCCCAATGTTCGTCATCAACCTCAGTATCAACACCAGAAATAGGAGATGTGGATGTTGAAGTTAGAACGGGAGTTATGGATTTGACGGCTGGTTTAAAGGAAGTACCTGGTTTGGAGACGGTTGGTTTTGAAAAATTGGATTTTACGGCATGAGTTGGCATCGAATTGGTAACCGAATCGGATTTCGAAGTCGAATAATCATTTCTCAATGCTGATGATTTACGAATACGGAACTGACCTACCAATTTTTGGAGTTGACTTGCCTGACTGCTCATTTCATTGGAAACACTTGCAGTTTCTTCAGCACTGGCAGTATTTTGTTGCGTAACAGCGTCAATCTGGTGCAATCCCTGAGAAACTTGTGAAACACCTTGGGCTTGTTCACTACTTGCCTGAGCAATCTCACCAACCAATGTTGCTACTTTTTGCGATTGTTCCACAATACCATCCAACATTTCAGCGGTTTGTGTTGCAATTTCAGCACCTTCGTTAATCTGTTTACTGTTGTTTTCAATCATTTGTGTTGTTTCTGCTGCGGCTTTGGCACTTCGCGACGCCAGATTCCGAACCTCTTCCGCAACAACAGCAAAACCCTTACCGTGAATTCCCGCCCGCGCCGCCTCAACAGCAGCATTAAGAGCAAGCAAATTCGTCTGGAACGAAATATCATCAATCACCTTAACCACCTTTTGAACATCCTGAGAATTTTTCGTAATTAAGGACATTGATTCGATCATTTTCTTCATCATGTCTTTACCAATACCGGCAGAATCATTAGCGGCTTTGGCGAGTTTATTGGCTTCGCTTGCATTTTGGGCATTGTTATTCGTTTGACCGCCTATTTCACTCATTGACGCGGTAATTTCTTCAATACTTGCCGCTGATTCTGTTGCGCCTTGCGAAAGACTTGCACTGGCAGCAGCAACCTGAGCAGCTCCCGTCGCAACTTGTTCTACGGCTTCAGCGGTATTACTTAAAGCGGTATTGACCTGATTGAGCATTGTGGTCAGATGAATGTTCATCACATCCAATTCACCGCGAATTTTCACCGTACTAAGCCAATTCCCGTCCGCAAGTTCCTTCGCAAGATTTTCAACATTTTGAAATTCGTTCAAAATTAACTGCAACGCATTAGAGACATCACCGATTTCATCTTTGCGCTGTATATATTTCTCCGGTATTTCCACAGTTAAGTCGCCATCCCGTGCAATCCGAGTCATTGCATTAACAGCAATCGCCAAACCTGTTACAATATTTTTCGTCAGCACAAAAGCAGCAACAAGACCAGCTAACACCGTAAAAAGACAAACAACAACAATCACGATCAAAACTGTTTCAATTAAATCTTCCATTGCTCGGGATGTAGAATCAATATTACTTTGAACATCAGTAATGATTTCCTCAATCTTTGAAGTAGTCTCATCACTGGTTTTATTTTGATTTTTTTGGTTGATGTCCAAATCTTTTAACGCATTAACACAGGCATCATTGCGTTGCTGCCAACTGCTCAACGCCTTAACAGTATTATCAATAAGTTTGTGTTCTGCTTCGCCTGTAAATTTTCCATTCAATTGGTTACATTTCTCAAAAGCGGTGTTGCATAATGAATCGATCTCTTTTTTAATCTGTTCCGATAATTGAGGATCAGCAGACATTTCATAGTTACGTGTTTGAATACGAATCAGTTGTAGGTCATTGAGAACAGACAACGGCGTTAAGAGTAATTCTATGGATTCTTTCGTAATAACTTTTGGAGAACTTTCATTGGTCGTTGTTTGGTCAGCCGGTTCTGTTAATTTTTTTTGAATCAAATTCTCCAACTCTGCTATCGAAGTTTCTACTTGCTTGTAAAAATGATTCCGCTCCGTTTTGATTTCATTAATTTTGACAATAGTATTGGCATATTGTTGATCGAAATTTTCGTAAGACTTTGTTAAGTCCGCAATTTTAGCCGCACAGTCGAGTGTTTTGGGTTCTAGTTTTATTTTTTGAACCTCTGTACTGGCATCGGTTACCAGACCCACAAATTTAACCATTTCAGCATGGTATTTTGGGTCTTTTGACATAGAGTGTTTATCGGAAGTAATTTGAGCTTCGTAAGAATTGATTACCATTGTATTCGATAACCCATAGACACGAATTTGTTGAAGCAATGCCAATGTTTCCTGACTGAGTGTCTGGAGGGCAAAATAGCCGACACCGCCCACAATAGCAAGCAAAACAATCAACAAACTAAAACCTAGTAACAACTTTTTACTAATTCTCATGTTAGACAACATTTTTGACCTCTAGATATCTTTGATTGTGTGTAATGAACTACAACCGATTATTTTTTCGGTTGTACAAAAAATTATTACGATGTTACTGGTTTTTTAAAAGAGATTTCAATAAAACCGGTAAAACGATTTTATCTCCAACTAGATGACAAAAAACCAACCATTCCACCGTACCGGTTAATTATTAGATTTATTATAGCATAGTAAAAAATGAAAAAATGGGGGAGGTAGAAATTATTAGCAAAATTTTCCATCTATTTTACAAATACATCTATTTTTCTTTTAATAAACAACCCCGTTTCTCTAATAGAAGAATCCAGAGAATCTGTAAATTACGCTTTGATCGCACTTATCACCCCCATTTGAGAATACAGGAGAAAAAATTGAGATTAAAAATTTCGGGTTGTTTTTTTAGGGGCTAAAGTTTATAATTCAAAGAATATTTTGAAAAGAAGGTAAATCACATTTCAGATTTTAACGATACTCAACCCGAATTATCAATTGATTTTTTCAATTTTTTATTCAATATTTATTCAATTTCAATATTTATTCAATACGGTAAAATAAATTACAAAGAAGTAAGTTTTTTTTCGTTTTCCCTAAAAACACTTGCTTTACTACAATTAACTATTAACTAACGACGATGCTGCTTGATCTTGATTTAACACCGCCAAGCTCTCAGAGCATTGCCAAACGTGCATTGATTTGTGCTGCTCTTGCTGATGGTTCAACTATTTTAGAGGGTTCCTTTTATTCGCAAGACCTTCAGGTCATGGTCAATGCTTTACGGCAAATTGGTTTAAAAGTTTGTCAGGATTCCAAACAGGGGCGTATTGAAATTATTGGTCAAAGCGGAATTTTTCCGGTTGATGAAGAATATATTGATGTTGAAAACAGTACGTTAACTCTTCATTTTTTGACATCTGCTCTTGCTTTTTCTCGCGGGCTTTACCGGATTAACGGAGATCGCCGAGTACAACAATTTCCGCTTGGCGATTTAATCTATGCGTTAAACCAACTTGGGGCGGATGTTCGCAGTGCCAATGCTTATGATACTCCGCCGCTTTTAATTCAAGGCGTTTTGAATCGTCGTGGAATTAGTCCTTCGTCGAAGCGATATGCGATTCATTCGGAAATGAGCGGCGGTGAACAACGTTACGCTGCAATGACCGGAACTCTGTCCAGTCAATATGTTAGCGGTATTTTGTTAGCCTCACCGCTTGCAACACGGAATTGTCCGGTGGAGTTGCATGTTGTCAACCAGTTAACTTGCGATCCTTATCTTTTGATGACATTAGAAGTTATGAAAGAATTTGGAGTGGAAGTCCCTATTCAGACGGGCGGAGATGAAAATCCGCTCTTTTCAAAAGGAACAACTTATGTTATTCCGCAAGGTGTTCAATATCGTCCTCATACTTATCATGTTGAATCGGATGCATCGCTTGCCAATTACGCTTTTGCGGCGGCGGCGATTGCCGGCGGTCGTGTTACTGTTAAAAATTTAACCTATACAAGTATTCAGAAAGAGCTCGAATTTATTTATTGTCTTCAACGCATGGGTTGTCGGATTTCGTTTGCGGATTGTTCTGTTACGGTGGAAAAACCGGAACGATCTTTATTGCGGGGTATTTCGGTTGACATGTTTGACATGGAAGATTCAATTCAAACATTTGCGGTTTGTGCGTTGTTCGCCGTATCACCGTCGCGTGTTACCAACATCGGACATTTACGCCGCCGTGAACCGGAACGACTCCCCAAATTATTAACCGAATTACGGCGTTTGGGAGCCAATATTAACGAGTTCGAGGATGGTTTCCTGATTGTTCCGCGAAAATATCTCAATCCCTCAACAATTGAAGCCGAAGGTGATGCACGACTCGCAATGTCTCTTGGTTTGATTGGATTAAAAGTTGACGGTGTTCGGATTGATAGTGCTGATTGTATCCGGCGTGCTTGGCCCGCATTTTTCGACAATATCGGACTCGATTATTGAAAATATTCGGATGTAAAATGATGAATACAAGAAATAGTAATATATCAGTGGAATTTTTGTTTTTTGCTCTTAACCCTGCTAGGGGTGTGAACTGCATAACCGGCGGTCAAGCGCAACCGCCGGATCAAGAGTTCTCTCATTTTCCCAAAGCCCTGCAAATATGTAGGGTGATTGCCTTACGCTACTGCTGATTGTTCCTACGGGGCGAATAGGTGTACAATTTTTTGACTCAAAAACAAATATTCCGCTGATATATTACAAAAGGGAACTTCTAAAAACCTAATGTAAAAATTTATTGTTAGAAGGAACGCGGTTGTCTCGACCGCATATTTAGGCGTTTTTTGTAAAAAAACAGGGCAGGCGAGACGCCTGCGTTCCTCCTAATATTAGTTTTTAGAAGTTACCAAAATATTATATTAACAAAAATCCTGCTGAATAATTACACGTATTGAACAACCGTAAGATGAATTTGAATTTCCGGTATTAAACCGGCAAACCGATAAAATGATTCCCATGCAATTTACGTTAACCGATATTAAACATGCTCCGTTGGAGGAATTATTGTGCGAATCAGAACGAGTTCGTAAGGCAACATTTGGTAATAAAATAGATCTTTGTGCTATTGTTAATATCAAAAGCGGTCGTTGTGCGATGAACTGTCGTTTCTGTGCGCAAAGTGTACATTATTCAACTCAAACGGAAGTTTATCCTCTTCGTGGTACGAAGGAGTTGGGCGAGGCAACACGAATGTTATGGAAACAGGGGATTTCCCGTGTTGGTTGGGTTGCCAGTGGTTGCGGACCGACCAAGAGTGAACTGAATGCCATTATCGAATCGGCGGAACAAGTTCTTAATGATTCTCCGGTTGGTTTACTTTGTTGTGCCTCGCTTGGTCAATTGGATTCTGGTTCGCTTTTGCGGTTGAAACAAGCCGGATTCAAACGGTATCATCACAATCTGGAAACATCCGAACAATTTTATCCGCAGATTTGTACTACTCAGCAATGGCGTGATCGGTTGGCGACATTGGAACGAGCCAAAGAACTTAGTTGGAAGGTTTGCAGTGGTGGTTTGTTTGGACTTGGCGAAACGTGGAATGATAGATTTCAATTGGCTTTGGTGCTTCAAACGCTGCAAGTTGATTCTATTCCGTTAAATTTTTATAACGCAATTCCAGGAACACCGTTTGCGAATTATGAGCCGCTTTATTTTGAAGAGGCGTTACGGATTATTATTTTATTTCGTCTTACTTTGCCGAATGCGGCGATTCGAATTTGCGGAGGGCGTCCGAAAATTTTTGCGGAATCGTCTCACATGCTGTTTCGGGCGGGTGCTGACGCTCTGATGACCGGCAATTACCTGACAACCACCGGTATCTCACCGGAACAAGATCGGAAAATAATTCATGAAAACGGGTTACAAACCATCAATTCCTAACCCTCAATTCCTAAAATCCTCATCAATCCCAAAATCCGGAAATTTGTAACATTTCAACGGAATTTTGTAATATCTCAGTGGAATAATTTTTTTGGTTCTATTCTCGTGAAATTTCCTTAAATCTCTTAATGTTTTACTCTTAATGTTTTCTTAGTCCCGCAGGGACGAGATGTGCATAACCGTAGGTTAAGCGAAGCGCAACCTACGGATCAGAACCTCCTCTCCTTTGTCAAAGCCCCGCATGGGGCGAGATTATAGTTGAGAGTTGAGAGTGGAGAGTGCCGCAAGCGGATTATTACCCAAACGACACTCTCAACTCTCAACAGTGAGTTCCCTTTTATTTGTGAACTGTTACGATATTTGAATCTTAACACAATCTTAATACAAATTTAATTCAATTTTAACATAATCTTAATATGTACTTAAAATATCCCGCTAAAATTATAGGCGAACACAACGAAAAGTCATCGGGATAATTTGTTGTGATTCGGAAACGTTTATTAGCTGTTTCAAATTATTTCCAACTAGAAAAAGGAAAAAAACATGACAAAATTTAGTTTAATTACTTTGTTTGGGCGTAAGATTGGTAACAAAGCGTTTACGCTTGTGGAACTTCTGGTAGTTATTGCGATTATTGGAGTTCTGATTGGTTTGTTGCTTCCGGCGGTTCAGACGGCACGGGAAGCGGCACGCCGAATGCAGTGTGCCAACAAATTAAAACAGTTGACTCTTGCTGTTCATATCTATGCGGATACTCACGAAGCTCTTCCGACAGGACTTGGAGATTCCATAGGTACATTAAATGCGGGTGTTTCAAATGGGCGTTGGAGTGGCCTTATTGCCTTACTTCCCGGTATCGAGCAAACGGCTCTGTATGACCGTATCATGTCGGAAAATGTGTATATGAGTTCATGGTCTGCCCATACACTGACCACTGCTGAAGGAGGAAAGAATAGTCCGCGTGCTGCACAACCGGATGTTTTTATCTGTCCTTCTAACGGAGTCAGCAGTAAACCGGAAACAGCAACCGGTTATACCTGTTACCGATTGAATGCCGGTGACAACCCCGGTAGTTATTCCGCGGACACTCAAACTCGTGGACCTTTCGGCTATCGCGCTTGGCGTCCTTTTAGTGCGGTTAAAGATGGATTGAGTAACACACTCAGTTTCAGCGAAAAAGCAGTTGATGAATTTAATGGAACGTCAAGTGACATTAAAAGACAGGCAGCAACATACGCAATTGCTGCCGATGGCGGGTTTAGTGGGGGCTATCTTCAAGATAGAACAATTTGTGTCGGTTCAGCCATTGGCGGGCAATATCAATATGGAGTTGGCGGCATGACTAACGGATTTGGTTATTATTATGGTTGGAATTGGTTCGGTGGACATTGGTATCATATCGGTTTTACCACAACACTTCCTCCAAACTCGCCTTCGTGTTACAACAGAGCCGGTAATTATAATGCCATGTTTTCCGCAACAAGTTTTCATCCCGGCGGTGTCAACGTCTCATTACTGGATGGTTCCGGCAAGTTTGTTTCCGAAACAATCGACAGCGGAACAGCAGTAAAATTTCCAACTCCATCCACACCCGATGGCGAATCTCCTTTTGGAGTTTGGGGCGCAATGGGGTCACGTGACGGCGGCGAATCAAAAACATTACCATGATAGTAAGGTTATTGATGTAACTATTTTCGTTTTTTGTCAATAGGTAACTTTTAAAATTTACGTAATATATCAGTGGAATATTTGTTTTTCGCTCTTAACCCCGCTAGGGGTGTGA
>JAITIZ010000083.1 GCA_031279215.1 Planctomycetaceae bacterium | reverse complement strand
AAATTTATTGTTAGAAGGAACGCGGTCGTCTCGACCGCATTTTTAGGAGTTTTTTTGTAAAAAAACAGGGCAGGCGAGACGCCTGCGTTCCTCCTAATATTAGTTTTTAGAAGTTACCTTTAGGGAATAGATAGTAATTCATTAATTTATTGGGGGGCTTGATTTTGTTCTATCGTTGTGCGAAAATGCCCCCTTCCATTAATTTTCTTTCAATGGTTGTTTCAATACCAAATTTTTCCTCTTTTTCGGAGACCTAAACTATGTCAGAATCGAAAAGTATTATGTTTGTTTATCCAAGACTTTGTATTGCGTATTTTTTGCAGTTTGCTATTTGGGGTAGTTGGGCAGGTGCGCTTGGCGGTTATGCGGGGCGTGTTCTTGACATGCCCGGCTGGCAAATTGGTTGGCTTTACGCGGCGATTCCGCTTGGTGCTGTTATTTCGCCTCTCTTTATCGGTCCTATCGCTGACCGTTATTTTGCAGCACAAAAAGTCGTTTCGCTGCTCCATTTCATCGGCAGCCTCTGTTTACTTGCCTGCGGATTTCTTTGTATAACAGGAAATCAATCCTTTGCCGTGCTAATGACATTGATTCTCTTGTCTGGAGTGTGTTTCATGCCGACAATTGCGTTAGTCAACTCTATCGTGTTCAAACACTCCAAAGAAGGAAGTGCCCCTTATGTTTTTGTTTTTGGAACTATCGGCTGGATTGTGGTTAATTTGTTTATTGCTGCATTTCTTGGCGGTGCTGATCAACCTTACTTCTTTTTTGCCGGCGGCGGTGCCGGTTTGTTGCTTGCTCTTTACAGCCTAACCTTGCCCAACACTCCGCCCAAAGGAGTTCCCGCAACCGGTGAGCAGCGCAGTTCTTTAAGTGATGCACTTGGTCTTGGTGCGTTGAAATTGTTCAAAGATTTTGGGTTTGCCTTTTTTGTAATTTGTGCATTTCTTGCAAGTATTCCTGCTTGTAATTTCTTTTTCCCGTTTCAAGAACCTTATCTGAACCAACATGGTTATCCATCACCGTTAGCTTTGACGACTCTGAATCAATTTTCAGAACTCTTTTTCATGTCTCTTCTTCCATTGGCGATTGGCGTGATTGGTTTGAAGTGGGTACTTGTTCTTGGAATTGGGGCGTGGTCATTACGATATTTTGTTTTTATGGTTCCGACATTTGAGTTTGCTCTATTGGGTTTATTGCTGCATGGTTTTTGCTACAGTTTCCTTTATGTTGCGGCGTACATGTATGCCGACAAAAAAGCACCTGCTGAACTCAAAGCAAGTGTTCAAAGTCTTATGGCTTTTTTACTTCTTGGTGTTGGACAAGTTCTGGGCAGTCAGTTGTATGGATTCATACGTGATTTACCGCAAAATACTCCCAAAATCACTAAAATCGAAGGTTCCGAAACGGTATTACCGCAATGGAACGATATTACAATGGTTAATTCCGTGTGGCGGTACTTGGATCTGGGAAAAACCGTAACCGATCTTCTCAATAACAGTAAAGTTCAGGAAAATGAATTAGTTTCTGATCTTGGTTCGCTGCTGGACACCGACAAAAACAACGAAATCAGTGCAAAAGAGCTTGAGGCTGCACCGAAAAAATTGCTTATTGGCGGTGTGGAATATAGCAAAACGGATATTGAGAAAACCTTTCGGAAAATTGCGGAAAAAACAGAAGGCGATTTTACAGTAACTCGAAAAAATTACCTTGCCGTCCAAGCCTACAACTGGAAAGGAATCCTCAAACCTCCGGCAATTTTTATTGCAGTCTTTTTCGTCCTTTTCCTTCTTTTCGGCAAAAATCCCGATAAAGGAAAACAAGAACAAAATTAAAAAGGAGATTGCCCCGGAACCGAAATTGTAACGCCTTTTTTAGTCCGCAGATTAACACAGATTTTCGTAAAGGGAACTTCTAAAAACTCAAAATTTACCGCGAGTTAACGGCGCGGGCTTGCCCTGCCCTGCCCTGTTGAATTTTAGGCACAAAGTACGGGGTAAACCCCGCCGTTAACTTGGTTTTTAGAAATTCCCTTGAGAGTTTTGTTAAAATAATATTTGCCTTAACATTTCAACGGAATTTTTGTTTTTGGATATTACACTTTAAGTTGAAGTACTGTAAAATTGTTAAAATTGTTATTTCTAAAAGTCCATTAATTCATAAAGGCTAAAAAATTTGAAAAACCTTATTGACAATTATTTTTTTGGGGTATATACTGGAAAACATTCGTTTTTTGCTCTGTGATGCGTGTTTCTCACTGTTGTATGTGCGGCGACTTGCAGAGACGTTAAAGAAACCTTATAAAACAAGGAGTCTAACTATGGAAAATTTAATGAAAAGTATCGTTGTATTTTGGGGAAACTTCCTGATAAAAACATCAATGTTAAAATGGGCAAACCAGGGGGGGGGGGGCAGTCTGTAGTAGAGAGTTAAGAACCAAGAGCGGAACGTGTTCACGTTCTAAACTATTTTCTTTAAATTTCTTACAACTTCTTCGTTCTTCACCTTTCGGCTTTACGTTGGTCGAACTTCTTGTGGTGATTGCAATTATCGGCGTGTTAATCGCTCTTCTGTTGCCTGCCGTTCAAGCTGCTCGGGAAGCCGCAAGACGAATGCAATGTACCAACAACTTAAAACAAATCGTGATTGGAATTCACAACTATCACGACACATACCAAGCGTTTCCAGCAGCACGGAATTCACAACGTTACTATCCGGCAGGTGATTCCAATGACGCAGATCACAACACAAATCGCGGTTATCAATGGGGTATCACGCTTCAAATTCTTCCATTCATTGAAATGACTCCTCGTTATGAAGTGTTTAAAACGATAGTAAGTTCTACAAATGGCCGTTGTCCTCCACCCTGGTACACTGCAGAGGATTTCTCTGGAAACGGTTTGCAACCGGAATTTTATTCGAGTCCGATTGCAACTTATATGTGTCCTTCAGATACCTATTCCGAATATCCTTTTGAAAGCAACGGTGTACAACATGCCAAATGTAGTTATCCGGTATGTCGGGGTGATTACGTCAAATATAACCAAAATGAAACAGATGAACGACGAGGTGTTTTCGGTGTTTTACGTTGGACTTCAATGTCTGCCGTTACTGACGGAACAAGCAAAACAATCATTTTTGCGGATCGGGCTGTAAGGCAAAACAGTTCATCGCGGAAAATTCGCGGTCACGGTACGGTTGTTGCTGATTCCGCAACAATTACTCCTCAAGATTGTCTTAATACGTTGGATACCGATAGAAAAACGTATAAAACAACTGCAACAATGGGACAATATGAAATTGGTTGTATGTTGTTCGATGGTCGTTCATGGCAAAGCGGTTTCACAACTGTGTTACCGCCAAACTCTGCTAATTGTATTTTTGGTACAGCAAGTGCTTATCCGAATGCTGCGATGGTTTCGGCAAGCAGTTATCACTCCGGCGGTGTCAATGCCGCCTATTGTGATGGTTCCGTTTCGTTTATTTCCGAAACAATTGATGCCGGTTCACCTTCCTCTGCTTTTGTCAAAGAAGGTGAATCTCCTTATGGTGTGTGGGGGGCGTTGGGAACAGCAGACGGCGGCGAAAGCAAACAGTTCTAAATACTGTTCTAAATACTGTCCTAAGTACTATTCTAAATATTGAACCTATTAAATTGAATTTACGTACAATTTCAAAATTAACTTTTATTAACCCTTTCCATTAAATTACGAGGATATTATGAAAAAACGAGCCTTTACTCTAGTTGAGTTATTAGTTGTGATCGCAATCATCAGTGTTTTGATTGCGCTCTTGCTTCCTGCCGTTCAAGCAGCACGCGAGGCTGCACGACGTATGAAGTGTATGAACCATTTGAAACAAATTGCGCTGGCAATGCACAATTATCATTCGGCGCACAATGCGTTTCCGGCGTCACGTGGTGGTCCACAATATTCCGGTTACACCACAACATCGGACTTGAACGACATAAACACAAACCGTAACCATCAATGGGGAGCAATCGCATTTGCTTTACCATTTTTGGAACAATCGGCGCGATATGAACGGCTCATGTCATCGAAAAACAGTTTGGGTCGAATGCCGCCGCCATGGAACAATACAACCGAAGCCAATGCTATTGCCGACTTTTATTCCGAACCATTATCCTTGATGGCATGTCCTTCGGACGGAAACGCAAGTGTTCTTTACGATCTTAGCGGTCAGTTACACGTCAAAACAAGTTATGTTACTTGTCACGGCGATTATATTAACAATAATCAAAATGTGAGTGATTTAAGTCGAGGAATGTTGGCTCCGTTGAAATACCACAAAATCGGAGCCTGTACCGATGGTACAAGCAATACACTGTTTTTTGCTGAACGCTGCCCAATCGACCTGAACGCAACCCGTTTGATTCGCGGAGCGGTTGGAATTAGTACAACATTTTCGACCAATCCGAATAGTTGTTTCACATTAATTGATACCGGAGACCGAAGAATTTTTGATTCCACAACAACTCTCTTGGCTAATGAGTTGGGATTCACTGCATTTGACGGTCGTACTCTCATTTCAGGATTTTTGGCGGTTTTACCGCCCAATTCACCGGCGTGTAGTCAAAATAATGTTCATGGTTACGGAATGGTTTCTGCAACGAGTTATCATCCGGGAGGCGTTAATGTTGTGCTTGTCGATGGAGGCGGTCAATTCGTTTCAGACACCGTGGATTGCGGTAATACCACTTGGTCGCCCGCAGGAACGACCGCTTCACCCAATGCCACCGGAGCACCAACACGTAAATCAAACTACGGAGTCTGGGGAGCAATGGGAACTCGAAACGGCGAAGAAAGTACCCGACTGTAATCAATATAACAACAACAACAACAACGCTTGGGGTAACTGTTTATTTTATTGGCGTCTCTGCAAAACCAGTTGCATCCTTACAGAACTAAAAGTAAAATAGACCGTTACATTTCTTATTGTAATATCAAACACTTTCCTGTTAGAATATTAAGGATTATTTATGAAACAATTAGTTGTCCTTTTTTCTGCTTTGTTATTTTGTACAATAACCGGTTGCAGTAAAGAAAAATTACCGGCAGATATTCCTTCATTACATCCCTGTCATATTACCATTCAGATGAAAGGTTCACCACTTGAAGGTGCAACTGTTTCATTATTACCGGAACAGGGAAAATGGGGAGCAGCCGGAATAACCAATGCTCAAGGAATTGCCGAACTTCGTACCCGAAATTATCGCGGTGTTGCCGAAGGCAGTTACAAGATTACCGTCTCGAAAATTCAAGGCGGTACTTCACCCGGTACTGATGAAGGTCCGGCAATACCGCCTGTCTCATTGGTTAATGAAACATTTGCCAACCCGGAAAAAACTCCGTTGAAATGTGAAATCAAATCGGGTGAAAATTCGTTTGAATTAACAGTTGATCCATCGTAACTGTCTATTTTATTAACCACAGAGAACACAGAGTTCACCGAGAGAATGAGAAAACATGCGAGAAATTCTTAATGTTTTTCAATTGATTTCATTGTTGTATTAAAATTTATTTTGAACATAGAAAACACCGAATTTACGGAAGATTGTTTCAACATTTCAATATTTTCTACATTCAAAAATAGGAAAGTAAAATACCTTAAAAAAACAACGCTTATTATTTCAATTTGAAAATTCACAAAAAATCTTAGTGTTCTCTGTGTCCTCTGGGTAAAAATAAAATAGACAGATACTTGGTTTTGTAATTGTCTCTTTTTTTGTCCGCAGATTACGCAGATTTTCGCAGATTATTTTAAAAAGATTTATTGAAAATAATCGGCGTCTCTTTGGTTATTTTGCCTGTTTCGTATTCTCAAAAAAGTATCTCTGGGGAACTTCAAAAAAACTTGTTTCTTAAAAATAATGTCCTTA
>JAITIZ010000082.1 GCA_031279215.1 Planctomycetaceae bacterium | reverse complement strand
AAATTTATTGTTAGAAGGAACGCGGTCGTCTCGACCGCATTTTTAGGAGTTTTTTTGTAAAAAAACAGGGCAGGCGAGACGCCTGCGTTCCTCCTAATATTAGTTTTTAGAAGTTACCTACCCAATAATTACAAAAACTTTGCTTGCAACACTAGTGATAATTGACGTAAATGGCGAATGGGTTACAATGTGAGAGTTAAGTTTTTCTTAAAAGCCGAAAAAAATAGTAGAAAGGCAGAAAGGAGGTCAAAAATGGGTGAAAACTCTCATTTTTTCTCAAAGAATTTAAGATTAACTTCTTCTATAAAAAGAATTTATTATCCCAATGTGTTTCAGAATTACCCAACTTTTAAGGGGATTGAAATCTTTGGACATGGTTCATCAGCAAAACTTTTGTTTCAGAACCGCCCAACTTTTGGGGGGGATTGAAATCGTAAATTCGCGAAAAGAGTCGTACTTTCATTGTTTCAAAACCTTCCGACTTTTAGGGAGGCTTGAAACATCGGACATCTTGGGGTATCGGTTTATTGGGGTTCAAAACCTTCCAACTTTTAGGAAGGATTGAAGCTTTTTATGGTATTTTAATATTCAGAAACAGTTTTAAAATCACCCCGACTTTGGGGGGAATTGGAACTACTAATGTGAAGCCTTGAAATAAACGAGTTGTTTTAAAACCGCCCGACTTTTAGGCGGGAATTGAAACTTTAAGTACTTTCATTTAGTTCTCCTTTTACAGTTTCAAAACCTTCCGACTTTTAGGAGGACTGAAACAGGTATTATCTGTCACGGCTGTTAATTTAGAGTTTCAGAACCTCCTAACTTTTAAGAGGGATTGAAACAAAAAGAGGTTACATATTTACAGATTACAGTTTCAAAACCGCCCGACTTTTAGGGAGAATTGAAACAGTAACTTTCATAGTTGTTCTCCTTATCGAATGTTTCAGAACCTCTTGACTTTTTTAGGAGGGGATTGAAACTCCTTTAAAAAATGGTCTTTTTTTACACTTTCAAAACCTTCCGATTTTTGGGAAGGATTGAAATAATAAAGGTATTGAAATTTAACAGATTACAGTTTCAAAACCTTCCGATTTTGGGGAGGATTGAAACCTGATAGGAATTACTCTGCACCAAAAATAGTTTCAAAACCTTCCGATTTTTGGGGGGATTGAAACAATAGAAGTATTAAACTTTAACAGATTACAGTTTCAAAACCTTCCGATTTTTGGGAGGATTGAAACAATAGAGGTATTGAAGTTTAACAGATTACAGTTTCAAAACCTTCCGACTTTTGAGGGGGATTGAAACCTTAATAATAAGTTTATTTGTGCTCCCGGCTTGTTTCAAAACCTTCCGACTTTTGAGGGGGATTGAAACCTTAATGATAAGTTTATTTGTGCTCCCGGCTTGTTTCAAAACCTTCCGACTTTTGAGGGGGATTGAAACCTTAATGATTCAATATATTTTTTCGGAATAGTTTCAAAACCTTCCGACTTTTGGGAGGGATTGAAACCCAAAATAGTAGTTTTTTATTGGTATGTTGTTTCAAAACCTTCCGACTTTTGGGAGGGTTGAAACTTAGAATTTCTTCATGTATTACCCTTTCAATGTTTCAAAACCTCCTGATTTTTAGGAGGATTGAAACTCAAAACAGCGGCACACCGCAGAGCGGAAGTTTCAAAACCTCCTGATTTTTAGGGGGATTGAAACTAAAATAAGAGATTAAAGTTTTACAGATTAGTTTCAAAACCTCCTAACTTTTAAGGGGATTGACACACTAATATGCTTATAGTTCGCATTCAGCACGTTTCAAAACCCTCTAACTTTTAGGGGGATTGAAACGGGAGATGGCTAGAAATGGAATTTGCTCGGGTTTCAAAACCCTCTGACTTTTAGCGGGATTGAAACCCTTACAAAGGCTTGGAGTCAAATTACCAGAAGTTTCAAAACCCTCTAACTTTTCGAGGGATTGAAACTTAAAACAAAAGGAAGAGTTAAGTGTTATCGTTTTAAAACCCCTTAACTTTTAAGGGAATTGAAACTGTAAATCCACAAAATAAACGAAGTTTCATCGTTTCAAAACCTCCTAACTTTTAGGAGGATTGAAATTTTTTCTCCATTGGAAAAAACTTGAGGATACTGCGTTTCAGAACCTCCTGACTTTTAGAGGGAATTGGAACAATATTAGTGAAACGAAAAATGTTAAATTAGTTTCAGAACCTCCTGACTTTTAGGGGAAATTGGAACATTGATTTACCTTCTCTTTGGGCTGGTAATGTTTCATCACTACTTATTTAACCTGTTTATTATTGTGAATGGTTGGCGGATTATTTTGACTCAGATTATTTTGGATCAGATTATTTTTAGAATTTACGTTATTTTTATGCAAAAGTTACGATTTGAGTATTGATGCTTCCACGTGTTCTATTTGGTTCTATTGGTTTACCTTGCGGTATCCACGAAGTTGCGTCCTACGTTGTCCGTCTTGGATTGGCGGAGGTGATGATTTATCCGTTAGGCAATAGTTTTATGCAACAGTTACAGACGTTTCGTCCTCATGTGGTTGGGTTGCGTCTTGAAAGCGGACAACTGGACAATATCTGTAATCTGATTCGGAATATTCGTCAAAAAATTGAAACAACAATTATTCTCGGCGGTCCAACGGCAACTTCACATCCGATTGAGGTATTGGAACAAACAGGCGCAGATTATGTTTTTGCCGGAGATGCCGAAAAATCATTCGCTCAGTTTCTTGAATCGGCACGGAAACATAATTCGTGTAACTATTTACCGGATATTCCCGGTCTTGCTTATTTTTGGGCGGGGAAAGCATGGGTCAATTTACCGCCGGAAGACCCATTGACCGGAATAGGGAGACCTCATGTTGATGAAGAAACGCTTCGGAAAAACCAACTCAACTGGTCACTCCTCAAAGGTTTTGATCGAGATATTACGTTTGATTCGTTGTATTTGACTGGCGGTCGTGGTTGTCCGGGACGATGTACATTTTGTTGCCGATTGCACGGGCATCATATTCGTACTAAAACGGCGAAACAAATTATTGAGGAACTCCGCGGTGCCGACCAACTCGTACAAAAAGGTAAACTTCGACTCACAACATGGCAACTTTATGAATGGACAAATGATCCGGTTTTGAAATCATTACCGGTTTCATGGTGTTCTGTTTTTGACGAAGATTTTTTTCTTGACCGACAGCGGGCGCTTCAATTTATTCAACTGTACGATTTTTATGGTTTCCAACGGCGGTATCGGCTTAGTTTCCAAACGAATCCATGTTCATTATTGAACAAAAACGGTCAACCTGATACAGAATTATTTTACTGGATTTCCCGATTGAAAGTAATGATTCAATTAGGGGCAGAATCGTTTCATCCTGAATTACTTCGGCGTTGGAACAAACGCCATACGCCGGAACAATTGGAAATTGTATTAGATGCTCTTGAAAAAACAGAACAGGATTATAATATTTTTCACATTTTAACGGATTATCATTCGACGTTTCAAGAGCTTCGCGAGGCAACAGAATTACTGCTTTGTTCGGCACGGCGGCATCCGCGAATGCGAATTGCGTCAACTCCGTTTATGATTCCGTTGTACCATACGGATTTGCGCCGTGAGCTTGATTTTTTGGGACGATTAAAAATCAACCATTTTACCGACTATGAAATTCCGCATCCTGAATGGATGGACTCTTTTGTTGCTCAATGGGCGGATAAAATCGACGAAACGTTACAAAATGCCATCTATCCGCAACATCGTAATTCTGCTCTCGAAATAACCGCAAAAATGATCGAAAACTCTTTAGGGAAACATGACCTACCTTGGGTTACGGCTGTGCCGCAATAGGAACACTGGGAAAATTTTTGTAATTGTTTATTTTCGTCCGCAGATTTACGCAGATTTATGCAGATTTTAGTCTACAGATTTTCACAGATATTCGATTTTCTCGGATTTTCAAGATTATTTTTTGAGAGTACGAAATAACGAAACAAACAAAGAAAGAATAGACAAAAAATACAAAAAATTATTTTCAAAAAACTTTTTAAAATAATCTGCGAAAATCTGCGTCATCTGCGGATGATTTCAATTATGTGGTCGTTAAGAAAATAGACTGTTACATTTTTTTTTTATCGTGTAAAGTTGAAGGTGTTAAGAGTATACAAATTCCAAACATTCCAAAAAAATAACCAATTGATAACAGGATAGAGCAGATTACTATTTTCCGATACACCAAAGGCGGTTGTCTGTTCGGATAAAGAGTTGTTTTCCGGCAACAGCCATTGATGCTAATGTGTGTTCGCCAAGTTCGTTTTCTGCAATGATTTCCGGTTGTTCTTTTGGGTTTGCGGCTGGTTTGAGTACAGTAGTTGTTCCCTGTTCAGATAAAACGTAAATCTTTCCGTCAGCATAAAGCGGCGATGGATTCAATGCCCCGCCAAGACGTTTTTGCCACAGAAATTCACCGGTTGCCGCATCGTAAGCAGAAAAACTTCCGTTGTCATTGGCAGCGTAAAGACATGGGCTAACGTACAAAAATGAAGCCATTTTGGGAACATTGCGTTTTTGTTCCCATGCGATATGAGTTTCCGTACAATCGCCGTTTCCATTAGGTCGTACCGCCCGAATCGCATCACTAGGCATCGGAGCCGTATAAACCAAACCGCCCCCAACTGCCGGAGATGGAACAACTGGTTCCCCTAAACTTTTGATCGTCCAGATGAGTTCGCCGTTTGCCGGATCAAACCCCTGGATCACATCTCCAACCGGACTAATAATCTGATCTTTTCCATTAACCTGAATTATTACCGGTGTCGCATGACCGATTTTGGACATGCCGCGTTTGCCCCGCCAGTATTCCTTGCCGGTTTTTTTGTCCAGCGCAAGAAGATACGATTGATCCCAAGGAAGTTGCCAACCAAGTAGTTTCGGCTCGTCGCGATTACTTGGATTGACAGCAATAATAAGCAGATTATTGTACAAAATCGGCGATGTTCCTAAACCGTGTTGCGAATAATAATGAAGCTCCTGATTCGTCCAAATTACGTTACCGTTAAAATCCAACGCAATAAATCCGCCGCTGCCGAAAACCGCATACACCGCCTGACCATCTGTAACCGGTGTCGGTGTTGCAAAAGAATTTTTCGGATGTTTAAACTGCGGGTCCTGAAGGAAAACCATTTTATCCCAAAGAATATCGCCGGTTTTTCGGTTCACCGCAATAACATGACATTCTTTTCCGTTACCGGTTACAGCAGTGAGAAAAATATGATCGTTCCAAATAACCGGCGACGACCAGCCTTCACCGGAAATTTCCGTTTTCCACGCAATATTTTCTTCCGCATTCCATTGTGTCGGAAGACCGCTGGCGGTTGAAATCCCTTGCCCGTTCGGTCCCCGAAAACGCGACCATTGTTCTGTATCCTGCGCAACAATTTTCAGAGAAAACACCACGAATGTCATTAAAATCAAAACCAAAATTGTTTTTGTTTTCATTATAAGATTTCCTTTTCGTAAAGTATAAGTTATTAAGTAATCGCCCGTTTTATACTCATCACACTTGACAAGTCGGTTTTTATTTTTAGCACACAAAATAGGGACACTAAACATTTGTAATATATCAGTGGAATTTCTTCGTAACTGTCTATTTTGACATTTTTGTTTTAATTTTTTTAACACGAAACACACGAAAGTTTTTTAAATAATTTATTTTCGTATATTTCGTATGTTTCGTGATCTCAAAAAAACAAAAATTCCACTGATAAATTACAAATATGGTAATATTTCAGCGGATTTTTTGTAACATATCAATTGTTGAATGTGTTCAAAAAGGGTAAGACATTTCCTTCGGGATTGTGTGCCAACCAACTGTTATGGTCACTCAAAATAGCAAAAACAATAAGCCGGAATTGGTTTTTAAACTCCGGTTCACAAAACACTTCTTTGAATAATTCCGCAACATGATTCGGCGGATTCCGAAACGCTCCACATCCAAACGCACCTAAAATCAAACAATCATGACGGTATTGACCCGCAATCCGTAATATAGTACGAATTTTTTCCCGGGTCGGTTCCGTCAATGATTTTATGATACGATATTTTCCGTCAATGATTTCCAAATCAGGACGATTAATCGCCGGAACACTGACAACAGATATTTGAAACGGTTTCTTCAGAAAACAATATCCGTTGTGTTCCGAAGCACGAAAAACAGTGATTTCCGCTGAATAAACACCGCCGGTATTTCGGTTGAGCGGATAATTTTTAACACTTTTATTGATTCCGTATTTTTGTGCATACGGAGCAAATTGATAGAGAGAAACAAAGATATTGGAACGCCGGAATAGATTCTCTTCCTGCGCACCTGCTCCGTTCAGAACACCGCCGCCGGGATTCTGACGATTCGCCATGTTCAGAACACAAGGTCTATAACCGGCATGGATCATCAGTTCCGCTGTCTCAAGACAATCCGCCTCAATAACAGAAATAGATGTTTGTTCAAAAGACGGTGAATGGGATATTTTTTGTACCGAATCAAAAAAATCCGTTGTTTTTGCTACATTATTGTTGTTGATTTTGACTTCATTTCCGTTTAAACAATAACCGCCGGCAGAAACAATCTTCACCGTCTCCTGAAATATTGTTATTCGCAATTCGTGCAAACCGTTTTTTGATTCCGATGCCGCTTTGAATTTTCGCAGCCAATTTATAGGATCAAATGTATTATCGTGTAAAATTTCAGTATTTAATGTCATTTTATTTCTCTTCAAAAAAAGTATTACAAAAAATTACTTGATCGGTTTCAACAGAACACGGATGGAAATGTTACCGTTTTGGGGAGTTGCAACAGCGGCGAGCATGGAAAAGCCTTTGTTTGGTTTTTCTTGTTCGGTTGGCGGCGCAACAGAAACTGTTTCAAATTGCCGGACTTCATCGGAAACAATTTCTATACGAAGTTGTTTTTTATTTTGTGAAAGAATTGCCGTTTTGTTGTTAATTTCAATGTTTGCGCCGGTCATCATACCCCAGCGAACCGGTTCGGTAACACCTTCCAAAACGTCTTCAATCACCGCCGAACCGTCTTTTTGTAACGTTGCTGTTCGTTTGGCAGACCGAACTTGCCCCGTGTATGCCGCAGTTATATCCGCAACTGCTCGCGCAACAATTTGACCTTCTTCATACGGCTCAAATTCAATAAGTTTACAATTCGCCGACGGATTTTGAATTTTGTTACCAATAACTAACGTGTTATGACTTCGGTTGTTCAATCGGTAATAATCCCAACGTTGTTTACCGAAATAACCGGGCATATTGTAATTGTCCGCACCAAGATCAACCGCCCAACGAATACCATTGACTTCGTAAACAAACGAACCAATATCAAGATGTCCGTGATTAGCACGATTATTCCCCGCCTTGAAACCAAGAAACGCCGCATTCGGATCATTCCAGGCGGTTCGCATTGTGCAAACATCTTGAATACCACGATATTTACGAGCAAGCGGCGTTTTGGCAAAATCAATATCTGTTCCTTGGGAATTGTACCAAACCGCATGAAATACGGCAAGACGACCTCTTGAAAACTGATTTTGTCGTTCCAAAAATGTCCGTAACCAAAAAGCATAATCGGAACGATTATAAAAATGAGATAAAACGTACATCATCGGTGAAGGATCGGCTTTGTCTCCGGCATCCGCATAATTAAAAGAACGATAATTAACACCAATGATCCCCATGTAATAATCACCGGTAATATCAAGTCCTTCCGTTTTCAGCAAATCAAAATCGTTACCGAAAACATCTTTGAGAGCCGTAAGCATTAAGCCCGTGAATGAAGCACCATAAGCCCAATAACCGGGACCTTCTGGATAAGCACCATCAGGTTTGTATGCAGTAAGTCCGTTAGGTAAACTCGTAACGGCATTAGCAACAATTTTTTCAGCGATTTGCGGTTCCTCGTCGGCAATAGCTAAAGCACCAATTGTTAGTCCGGCGTTACAAACTTCGTTCCAATTGTTGTTACTTTTTACCCACCAACCCCCTTTTTCATAAATGGAAAAACCGGTTTTCAGGGCGTGTTTAAGTATTGCATTTTTGATTTCTGTTCGTTTTTCGACTGGGATTACTTCATAAAGCCAATCGTAACCAATACCAACCGCTGTTGCCATTTCAGCGGTATCCAAATAATGACTCGGATTCCAATCCTTGAATCGGCAAACCGCAAGCATTTCTTCAATCGCAATATCGGCATACTCTTTGTTACCGGTTATTCTGTACGCAAAAGCCAGTACCGTCGTCCGTTCAAGACTTCGGCGGCTTTGACCAAGTAACCGCTTGCCGTCAGGAATCCGGTAATCCGTCAACAAGTCTTTTTTCACCCGTTCTGCTTTTTGCAAGAGTTCCTTCACTTGCCGATCAAGAAATAAATCCGTTTTGGTTTGTTCTTTAATTTCTGTTTCACGTTGTTTTGTTAAAAAAAGACGCGGATGTTCCGGCAGTTTGGGCGGAAATTTCAAATCGGCAGCCGTAACAAAATGACCAACAAATTGATCAGAGAAAATAAAAATCAAAACCAAAAAACAACGAATCATAAACATAAAAACCTTATAAATCCTGTGTTTTATTATCATTCCAATCGTCTAAATCAATTTGTAATTGTTTCAATGTTTCAATTAAAACAGAATATTCAAATAATTTGATACTTGGATATGATAATACTGTTGTTGTAACTGTTTATTTTTACCAATGTTATCGTTGCACAAAACAACATTGTTCTGCATCTTGAAATGTAAACTATTTAACGATATTTAACGAATATTATCTTGTCGGCGAAATCCGATATTGAACAATAAAAATTGAATAATAAAAATTTTCTGTAACGGTATGATTTTCGGCAACAGATTTTTGTTCTACAATTTCAATGTTCTATTTTTTTTCGGGTGATTTCATCAATACGTATTGTTTCTTTCCGGTTCTCATCGGCTTGATATTTTTCGTATCGTTTTTCTTTGAGTTTTTCGATAATTTTTAGTTCTTTATTGGCTTCGAGGACGGCATTACGGCGGCGTTCGATTTCTTCATCAATTTGCCGAAGGTGTTCTTGTACAACATTAATTTGGGCATTCAGGTAGGCTTCGTGCCGCCGGAGACCAAGTAAAAACTCAACATCAACCGTTCCTGTTTGTAACCGTTGACGCCCATCTGCAATATTTTCAGCAAGTTCGTGTTCGAGTTCCTGTTGTTTTTCTTCGACAATCCGACGTGCTTCGTAAGCCTTTGCAAGTTCCCCTTGCTTCTCTTTCAAAATATTGTCCCGAATCGTTATTAACGGTTCAAGCCGAAATTGGAAAGTCATAAACGTAATTCACAAAAAATAAGTAATTGGTAATATATCAGTGGAATTTTTGTTTTTTTGAGATCACGAAACACACGAAAATTATCTAAAAAACTTTCGTATTTTTCGTGTAATTTCGTGTGTTTCGTGTTAAAAAAATTAAAACAAAAATGTTCGTGAATATTTATGAAAACGGTAATATTTCAGGGGAATATTTGTTGCTCAATCTTAACTTCTGCGGGACTATGAAAAAATATAACAAGAATTGACATTATAGTTTACTCATAAAGTTACGGATTAGTTCGGACACGATAAACAATGGTTGATGTTTTTTTGAGTTCTTCGGTTGGACAAAACGCCTCTATAATACCATCCGTAATCAATTTGTCAATAAGTGCCGGTTGAACAATTTCAGAGTAACCGTAATTTCCCGGACTACGGAATCGGGCTATCTCGCCCCAATCAATCAGAATAAACGTAATACCATACCGTTGAAATTCCTTCGCCGGATCAGATGTTGCGGCGATTTCTTTCAACAATGTTTCATTGAAACAAGAATTGTACAAAACAGGAATATCGTACAAAAATACTTTTGCTTCACCGATTAACAAGATTTTTCCCTGATGTTCAGGCGGATGTTCGTTAAACCATGTTGCCCAATGTGTTGCGATATTCGGATCAGACCGCATTGAGCTTAACGAAGCCAAAAACCGGTTGTTCTTGCCCGGTGCAGGCGAACCGGCAACCAGAAAACAATAAACGCAACTCAAAATCAATAAAAAATTCAACATGATTTTCCAATATTTTTCCGTACACCATGTTGCGCCAATACCGGCAAACAGTGTTAAAACGGGAACCGCCGGAAGCCAAAACCGGTCAATCCGATGTGTCAAAAACCACCAAGTTACAAAAACAAATACAAGCCACACCAACAAAAAATAAAGAATACGGCGTTTTTCCCATCGTAAATTTTCACGCTGTAAATTTTCACACTGTAATTTTGTTACAAAAACGAGCAGGAAAAACGGAATGGTCAGCGGAGCATTCCAAGGACTGCTCAAACCAACACGCCAAAAATCATGAAAAAATGTTACCGGATAAAAATCATGCGGAGAATGAACTCTTGTCCATCGTGCATCAATATCAGATGTCCATGAACCGGTTGAATCACCAAAGATTGAAAAACAAAGAGGATAAACCGGATTGCCCGTGTAATAATAATTCTTAAAATACCAACCGCCGCAAGATATTGAAACACCAATAGTAAAAATCAGAACAACCGTTATTACAGTACGAAAATTAGATTTTCCAAACGTTGTTACGGCAACAAAAACAGCAAGCGGAACAACAACAAACAACATTGCCGGATATTTACACGCCGCAGCACTTCCGGCAAAAAAACCGGTAAGGAAAACCGCAACCCAGTTAATTTGTTTCCAATATCCGGTTATACGATAATTTTTTGAACGAAATTGTAATTCCGGTTTGTTGGGTATTTCGGGAAGTTTGTTTTTGGAAAATTGTTCTGTTAATAGGGCAGTATAAATTGCGAAAAAAGCGTACATTCCAACCGCCGAGTCAATAAGTCCGGTTGTGGAAACATAAATAATCCACGGCGATGAAATGTACAAAACCATAGCAACAAGTCCCGACATCTCCGAAAAAAAACGTTTGCAAAAAGTGTACAAACCAAGAGCTGTCAGTATTGTTGTAAAAGCGATGAGTGTTTTACCGATCATTGCTCCGGTAAAAGAGTTGCCGGTCAGTACCATGCCCCAAACGTAAAACATTTCTGTACCAAAAGGCATGTTGGCATAAACATTGTGCGGCAAAAAACTAATTCGTCCTGTTTCCGCAAATTCACGCGCTCCGGCAAAATGATACGATAAAACATCATAATCCGTCGAAGGAATCATACCGCCAAGAATTAACAACAACGAAAATATCGGCACAATAATAAAGAATACGGCTTTTTTGAACAAAGACCATTTTTCCGTTTTTGATTTCGATAATTCCGGTTTCGGCAATTCATGTTTCAATAATTTTGATTTAAGCGGCTTCGGTTTAGGTGAAGAACAACCTGATTGAGAAGCCGATATTTTTTGGCAATTAAATAACGTTTTCAGAAAAAAGAAAATAAGAATCCCTAATATTGTCAAGATTCTAATTCCTTCGCGTTGATTAATATTGCCGCATAAACCAAGACCCAAAAGAATCAAAGACCAAAGACTCAAACCGACAATTGTTGACAACAACCAATGTTCTAATGGAGAAATTGTGTTGCGCCAGGAGTTAAACAGCGGAAGCGACAAAAGGAACCAACCGTAACCGCTTGCCGCTATAAAACAAAGGCTTGCAAAAGAAAAAATCTGTAACCGATCAAACAACGAAACCGTACCGTCTAAACCAATCCATGCGGCAAAATATTCGTCCGGTAATAGAAGATAAGAGAAAAACGAAAATCGTGTCCACGTAACATCACTCAATCCTTCATACGGTTCAAACGGTGTTGCAAAGAAAAACAAACAATAAATCACAATACCTAACGGAATCAGTAGGAATATCGGTTTTTTCATAAAACAAAAATGAAGATTACTGCACAAAATTTTAGTCCATCAATTGTAACTGTCTATTTTATTAACCACAGAGAACATAGAGAACACAGAGAGAATTTTTTTTGAATACGGAAAATACCGAGAAATGCTATAAAAATAGGATCATGCTGTGAATGAATTACGGCATGATTGTTTATTTTAGAGTGATACTGTTTTTTTGGTTTCGATCATTTTTCGATAAAACTGTTGATATTCTGCTTTTTCATTTTGGTCGGTAAATCGTACATAATGAAATTTTGGGTATCGATATTTTAGAATATCCATTTCTCGACACGGATCGGTATCGCAAAGGATGAAGGTTGGTACATTGGCGGCGGGTTGTTTACCTAATTTTGCCAATTTTTCGATATCGTGACCATCAATTCGGTAAACTCGTGCTCCAAACGATTTGAGTCTTTTGTGAAACGGTTCCAATTTCATTACGTTTGACATAATTCCATCGCATTGATAACCGTTGACATCAACATAAATCAACATATTACCCAATTGATGAAAACTAGCGGCTTGAACGGCTTCCCAAAATTCACCGGATTGACATTCGCCATCGGACATGAACAAAACCACACGTCCTGGTTCACCGGTATTTTTGCGTGTCCATGCGATCCCTGCGGATTGGCTAATCCCTTGTCCCAGCGAACCGGTTGTAACTTCCATTCCCGGCGAATGTTCTGCGCCGATCATCTCAACAGTTCCGCCGTCCCGGTCATAGTGTTCCATACCGTTTTCGTCCATTCGTCCTGCTTCGATCAAAGTTGCGTAGAGTACCAGAGCATATTGTGCGGGTGAAAGGATGAAATTATCGCAATCCCATCGACCATTACCGTTGTAATTTGCGCCTGTAACAGCGGGTTGTCCTGGTTTGGGAGTTCCTTGAAACTGTTCGGGAACAATTGGTTTTTCCAACGGAGCCAACTTTAAAACCTTACCGTACAATGTTGCGAAAATTTCCGCAGAAGAACACGCCTGACTAAGATAACCTCCATTTCGGGCAATAGTATGAGCCAACACCCGACGACGAATACCATTGGCCATTCTTTTTATCTGTTTTTCCCAGTTATGACTCATAATCTCACTTAAATCCTTATTGGTAAAAGCTCAAACAATGATTAATTTTGATTTTCAAAACAATCCAACCCCAACAACCCTAATTCTCTAGTTTATCTAAAATGTCATTTTTGTCAATCGTGGTTGAAATAAAATCGTAACTATTCAGCCGATTTTATCCAATATTCGTCACGGTGTGCTTGTCCAATATACTCAATCCTGTTATCAATTGGTTGTTTTTATATTGCCATTACGTTACGTTTTCGGAAGGTAGGCAACCGTAGGTGAAAGCCCTTCAGCGAAAGGTCGCCTATCTCTTTCTGATTCGGTGTAAGTCTTTGTATTACAAAAACTTATGAAAACATGTAAGCGGCTGTTCACTGCCCGTTCACTCCTCAAAACGGCGTTGTTCACCGGGGACAGGAATTGATGTAAACTATTGATTATAAATAAGTTATGATTAATTTTAATGTAAAATTGTATCGGAAATATTGTTTTGGAGTGTTTGTGAATTTCGTTGCAATATTAGTGTTAGGAATTTATCATAGTAAAAAATGTCGGTGCTTTCAAAAGACTCCCCAATGATTTTAGGCAGACAATTTTGAATCATTCCTTTTTAACAAAAAAAGTGATAGATATTTGGATAGAATAGATTTTTGATCTTTGACAATTAGGTAATAAACGAGAACTATATCGATAATAGAGGCATCTTTGCCCCATTAAAATCGTTATAATGCGTAAAAAAACAGATATTGCCGGTGCCATCGCCGAACTTTACACCTTCGACGCTTATGGCAATGCCATTGGTTTCGACCCATCTGTTGCGCTAACAGAATTC
>JAITIZ010000081.1 GCA_031279215.1 Planctomycetaceae bacterium | reverse complement strand
AAAATTTATTGTTAGAAGGAACGCGGTCGTCTCGACCGCATATTTAGGCGTTTTTTGTAAAAAAACAGGGCAGGCGAGACGCCTGCGTTCCTCCTAATATTAGTTTTTAGAAGTTACCTTTAGTTATATTGATTCTATCGAATGGAAGTAAATGTCAGATAAATATTTTTTTGTAAATATCTTTTGAATCGTATCATTAGTATAAATATTTGTCAATATCTCAAAAATCTCAAAACGGTTCTTTCTCTGGGCGTAGGAAAAATATCATATTGTTTCATTTTACGGGAAACGATGCCCAAACCGGTAATTATGTTTACGTTCTATTGTCTATTGTATAAATTATGGGAACTTGTTAAAATTTCAAGGTCTGTTTTAAGTTTCCGTAATCTTTACCGGTAAAACATTGTAACAACTTCTGATCTATTCATCGAACAGCTATTATGCAGGAACCTTACCGTTCATACATTTGGGATCGTAACGAAATTTTACCGCGTGAAGAGATACGGGCATTACAATTTGTTCGGTTGCGGGATTGTGTCCGGCGATGTTCTGTGGTTCCGTTTTACCGTAAAAAGTTTAGTGAAATGGGAATTTCGTTGGATTCTGTTCATTCGGTGGACGACATTCGAAAATTACCATTTACCACGAAGGCGGATTTTCGGGACAATTATCCGCTTGGTTTTCTGGCGGTTCCGCGTGAACGGGTTGTCCGTTATCACGGTTCAACCGGAACTACCGGCAAACCAACTATTGTTGCCTACACCCAGCAGGACCTTGATCTTTGGGCTGGACTTTGTGCGAGGTTTTTGGTTTCGGGCGGTCTGAAGTCACACCACACGGTTCAAGTTGCATTTGGTTACGGTTTATTCACTGGCGGTTTTGGTCTTCATTACGGTATCGAACGGGTTGGAGCTGCCGTAATTCCGGCGGCGGCGGGTAATACCAAACGGCAGTTAATGCTTCTTCAAGATATGCAGGCGGATGCTTTGGTTTGTACACCGAGTTATGCGTTGAATATTGCGGATGCCATTCACAACGAAGGGATTGACCGTTCTGGTCTTGCTCTCAAACTGGCGTTTCTTGGCAGCGAACCCTGGACGGAGGCAATGCGTGAGGCATTGGAAAGATCGCTTGAAATTAAGGGGAGTAATAATTATGGTCTTAGCGAAGTGATTGGTCCTGGGGTGAGCGGCGAATGTCCTGAGCGTAGCGGAATGCACTTTCAGGAAGACCATTTTATTGTCGAATGTCTTGACCCGGACACATTAGAACCGGTTCCCGAAGGTCAACCTGGGGAGTTGGTGATTTCCTCTATTTCACGCGAAGCCATGCCGATTCTCCGTTACCGGACGCGTGATATTGCCTCGCTTCATTCTGAAAAATGCCCTTGTGGTCGGTCAACCATCCGAATGTCCCGTGTTATTGGTCGAAGTGATGATCTGCTCATTCTTCGCGGGGTCAATGTTTTTCCGTCACAAATCGAAGAGGCATTGCTTACTATCGAAGGAGCGGCTCCGCATTATCAAATAGTTGTTGATCGTCCCAAGATATTGGATGAAATTCGTGTTCGGGTTGAAATTTCGCCGGAGTTGTTTTCGGACAAAATGACCGATATGACCAATCTCAAACATAAAATCGAACACGCCATACAACAAATGACCGGTTTACACATGCAAATCGAACTACTCCCGCCGCAATCTCTTGAACGTTTCGAAGGTAAGGCAAAACGTGTTATCGATCACCGAAATCTTGTTGATTAAAGATAATTACTGTTTTTTTGACCAATTTTGCACACACTACCTTTTGAAACGGCTACTGAATAGGATACAATTTTAAAGACAAAATATATTACAATAATTACAACCAATTACATATTACAATAATTACAACCAATTCCCTTTTTATTTTAACAAGAAAGGATAAAACAATGCCGATAGACCCTCTTCGAATTCCGTTTGATGAGAATTTTGAACGTCCGGTTATTTGGGCGGATCAACCGGATGACAATACAGATAATACCGCCGCTAATAATGTTCAAAGGTTATTGGATTCACCGAGTTATTCTTTAGCGTTTTTGGATCATGATTTTATACGGAGTGATTATGCGAGATCAATTCGGCTTCAGTTGGAGATGGAAAAACCGGAATGGTTTATGCGGCAATACGGTATTCGTTCAACCGTGATTGTTTTTGGCAGTGCCAGATTTATTTCGCAAAAGAAAGCGGAACGTCTTTTAGCTGAAACCGAAGAACTGCTCGCCGCACAACCGGATAATACCGAAGTTCGTGATGCAGTTAAAACTGCTAAACTCCAGTTGGAAACCAGTGTTTATTATGAATGGGCAAGAGAATTTGCCAAAATTGTTTCGGAGGAAAACATGCAACACTCCTCTTTGGAAAATGGCGAATTGTTTGACTATGTTATTTGTACGGGCGGCGGTCCCGGTATTATGGAGGCGGCGAACCGCGGTGCTCATGAAGCCGGTGCTCCAACAATTGGATTAAATATCAAACTACCCTACGAACAACGTCCCAATCCGTATGTTTCCCCGCAATTGTGTTTTCAATTTCACTATTTCAATGTTCGGAAACTTCATTTTATGCTTCGGGCTAAAGCGTTGGTTGCTTGTCCTGGCGGATTTGGGACATTCGACGAACTCTTTGAAGCACTTACGTTAAGGCAAACAGAACGAATGCAACAAATTCCAATTATTTTACTTGGGATTGATTTTTGGAAAGGTTGTGTCAATTTCAATTATCTCGTCGAAATGGGAGTTATCAACCGTGATGATCTTGAGTTGTTCCATTTAACAGATTCACCCCAAGAGGCGTGGAATACCATCAAAGCGTTTTACCGATAGGTGAAGTAGTTAGTTGAGAGTTGATAGTGGAGAGTGTCGCATGCGGAATGATTACCGTTTTGGTAGTAATCCGCATGCGACACTCTCCACTATCAACTCTCAACTATCAACTATCAACTATCCACTCTCCACTATCAACTCTCCACTATCCACTATTTCACCGAATGTTGTCCATTGGGGAGTGTTTTTGGGTAATCGGAACGATTATGTGCTCCCCGTGTTTCACGGCGTTGCAAAGCTCCTTCGAGAATGAGTTGAGCAACCAACAACATGTTCTGAATTTCCCAACCTTCTATTGATTGGAACTGTTGCGAAAAAACATAACTCGACCAATGGAACGTGTCTTCCAACGCCCCGCGTAATCCATCTTCATTACGGACAACTCCGGCAGTACGCCAGAGTAAACTCTTCAAAGCGTTACGAATATCGGTTAAGTCAATAGGGGAATATATTGATTGTTGCAGTTGTTGTTGTTGTTGTTGTTGGGCAAGCGGCGGCAAGGGCGGATTTTCAATTGATTCAACTTGATAATCATTGGTCATTCTTTGAATTGTTTGCGATGCCAAACGCCCTGACGATTCGCCAAATACAAGAGCTTCGAGTAAACTATTCGAAGCAAGCCGGTTAGCTCCGTGCAAACCTGTACTTGAAACTTCACCGATTGCCCAAAGCCCCTTCAATGAACTTTGACCGTCAATATCCACAAGAACACCGCCCATTGAATAATGCGCTCCGGGACGCACGGGAATTCGGTCTTTGGCAATATCAATTCCAAAATGCCGACACGTTGCCGCAATACCTGGGAAACGTGCATAAACCCAGTCTGCTGGTTTGTGGGTTAAATCGAGATAAACATTGGGCGAATTTGTTTTTTCCATTTGCCTGACAATACTGCGGCTAACAACATCACGCGGAGCCAGTTCTGCGCGGTCATCGTAATCCGGCATGAATCGGTTGCCTTTTCGGTCAACCAACAAAGCACCTTCACCGCGCATTGCTTCTGAAATCAAACTTCGGCTGCTTCCGGCAATATACAAAACGGTTGGATGAAATTGTACAAATTCCATATCACGGATTTGGGCTCCTGCCCGATGTGCCATTGCAATTCCGTCACCGGTTGCGATTTCGGGATTGGTTGTTTCCCGATAAAGTTGCCCGATACCGCCGCTGGCGAGAATTGTTTGTTTTGCCCAGATGAGTTCTTTTTCGTCGTGTTTTTTCCAATACACGATTGCTCCACAACAATTATTATTTGCTGTTAACAAATCGAGAGCAAACGTATTTTCCCAGATCCGAATATTGGGATGCCGTTTAATTTCTTCGATCATGGAGCGAATGAGTTCTTTACCTGTTGAATCGCCATTGGCGTGTAAAATGCGGTCATTTCGGTGTCCGCCTTCACGACCGAGCAGAATTTCGCCGTCAACTTTTTTATCGAATTTTGTACCGATTTCGAGTAAATTTAGAATTTCGTCGGGACCGCGCCGTACCACACGCTCAACAACATTACGATCACAGAGTTCCCCGCCGGCGATGATTGTATCTTCGATATGTTCTTCGGGCGTATCGGTTTTCGCCCAAACGCTGGCAATTCCGCCTTGAGCATAAACACTGTTAGAATTTTCGAGTCCATTCTTGCAAATCAAAAGAACTTGCAAAGACGGATCAACCGCCAAAGCCGCACGAAATCCAGATAAACCGCCGCCAATCACCAAAACATCCGTAAAAAAATGAGGATGACGCTTCGGATGAAACGGAACAAGATAACGAACCATGATTAGTTAATAGTTAATAGTTAATAGTTAATAGTGGATAGGGGATAGGGGATAGGGGATAGTTAATTGGGGCATTTGTCCTGTAAATATTTTGATTTTTATTTTTGTAAAACCTTTTTTATAAATAAGTTACGAAGAGACATCTTAACTTTTTTTGCAAGAGATTACAAGACCTATGATGAATGCAAGAAGTATAACTGATTACTTGATTCTTAAAAAGACATTGGATATACTTTTTGCATTCATTAATCAAAAACAACAGTGTACAACACAATAACAAACTCCAAACCAATACTTTGAAAGTAAAAGTAACCATCTATTGTTGTTATTGTTGTTACTTATGTTCTACTTGAGACGAAAAATCACCAAACTTGCCATGAACGATTTATCAAACCGTTTTTCTATTGAAAAGATGCAAGCGAGCGAGTTAAAAGAAGTTGCGAATATTTTAACTGATGCTTTTGAGACCAATCCGATCTATTCTTTAATTTTTTGTAAAACCGACTTGCGGGAAGGTTTAAGATGGTTATTTGAAACGGATTTATTCTTACTTAATCGGCGGCAAATATTGACTCGAATTGTGAAAGAAAAAAAATCTGGAGAAATAGTTGGAACATTTACATTATTTCCTCCTCAAGGTATGAAAAGAACTTTGGGTGATTATTTACGGGTCAATTTGCTTAAATTTATTTACCGGTTTGGAATATCAGCCTTACATCGAATGCTTTATTTGGATAGCTGTAATAAAAAAATTTTACAGGAAGCGATACATTCAAAAGAATATTATTATTTGTCGATGGTTGTTGTCAAAAAAGAATACAGAGGCAAAGGAGTTGGTTCTTTTGCGATCAAAAATTGTTTGGATGAATTGCGTAAAACGGAAAAGAACTGTCATTTATTGGGATTAACAACCCAATTACCGGAAAATGTTGTTTTTTATTCTCATTTAGGATTTGAGGTAATCAGTGAGGGAGAAATATCTTTTAAGAAAAATCGTTACCATAATTGGAATATGAAATATGTGTTCATTTAGTTAATAGTGAATAGTTAATAGTTAATAGTGTCGCAAGCGGAGTTTTTACCAAAACGGTAATAAATTCCGCTTGCGAACTATTAACTATTAACTATTAACTATTAACTAAATATGACGCCCCTAGCGGGGCTAAGATAAAAAATAAAAAACGAATTTTAAAGTGTAATTGGTATATATTACAAATTTTTAAAAAAATCTGCGTAAATCTGCGGACAAAAAAAATGTCGCAAGCGGAGTTTTTACCAAAACGGTAATAAATTCCGCTTGCGAACTATTAACTATTAACTATTAACTATTAACTATTAACTATTAACTACTTTGACTCGTTTCTGAACGTCAATTTCCAGAACACCGAATGTTTGTTCGTGACGCTGAATGGTCGTTTGGAGAGCGTACAACATCCGTTTAGCAGTGTAGAAATTTGTTACAATACGATCAGTAACAACAATCGGCACGGTCGGAAAACCAACCGGTTGCGGATTCAGTCCAAAATCAATAATCAGTTCTTCGGGTGTTCCGGTAACACGGCAAAAATTAGCGTAAGTTGCCGTAACCTTGGAATCATCAAACCGAACTTGAGGAACCGACTGGGACGGAGATGGCGAACGTTCGGAAACCTCCGCCGCCGTATTTTCTGATGGTTGAGCCTGTGACATAAAAATAATTGAAATTAAATAAAAGGGTGAAAATGTAAAAAACAAGTAATCTATCAGTGGAATTGTTATTTTGTAACCACTCTCATGGCGGGGCTTGCCCCGCCATGATCTTTTTCCTACGCCCTTTCAGGGCGAAGACCTTTTTAAACTTAAACAATAATTCCACTGATAGATTACAAAAACAACAAAATATCCAAATTCCACAATAAGATTCCAACCTTACAGTTAGAAAACATCATAATAAAATCAGATTAATAGCCATTTTAACAAAACAAAGTAATCCAAACAAGGGGGAATACTGTTGTAGTTAATAGTTAATAGTGAATAGTTAATAGTGTCGCAAGCGGAATTTATTACCGTTTTGGTAAAAACTCCGCTTGCGAACTATTAACTATTAACTATTAACTAAATATGACGCCCCTAGCGGGGCTAAGATAAAAAATAAAAAACGAATTTTAAAGTGTAATTGGTATATATTACAAATTTTTTAAAAAATCTGCGATAATCTGCGTAAATCTGCGGACAAAAAAAATGCCGCAAGCGGAATTTATTACCGTTTGGGTAGTAATCCGCTTGCGACACTATTCACTAAAAAAGAACCACATCTAAAGACTACGGATTCGTAATGCCACATTCGGGACAAGACGTACCAATAAGAACCGCTTTCGGTTCAATGTCACCATCGATAGTAATTTGCGTGAACGTAACAGTCGCTACATCAGAGCCACCCTTCGTCAGCGTGTAGCCATTAGTGTCATTACCGGTCAATGAATAATCAGTTACAGTTAAAGTCTTGTCACTCGACCAAGTTGGCAGAGTAGGAAGTACTGCATCATCAATCGGCGAATAAGAAACTTGGTATCCGCTAGTTTTCAGACCGATATACGCAACGTAGTAAGCAAATTCCGTATTCTCGTCGTTTGGAATCGGGCAAGTACCGGGAATATCCATTGAGACATTAAATCCCTTTACCCAACCGCCGCTTGAAGCCGATGTCCAATCGACAGTCGGTGTAATGAACAACGCAATGATATTTGCATACCCTTCCGCCTCCCATGCCGGTATGCCTTTAGCATTGAATGTAAAAGCAGCACCATCGGATTGCCAATTGGCAGCAATTTTGATAACATTGCTAGTCGTCGCTGTAACAGTTTCATAACCAAGAGCGGCATCTCCTGTTGCTGAAGCACTACCTGTACCGTAAGCCAGTTTGGTGATACCGGCCTCCTCTAAAGCCGCTACATCCGCGGTTGTCAATGTGTAGATATTGACGGTATTTAGCTTAAGGTTTTCTTGGAACGCCGGCGGCAATTGCATCGGAGTTGCACTAGAAGCATTCGTTTGCAATCCGGTGTGCATACCGTTTGGCAATTTTCCCGTCATCGCTTCGTATTGTCGTAAGGTACGAAGTGTTCCTGCTTGGTTGTAGGAACAAATACCTTCTAAAGCATCTTCGCGATCTCCCATGAGTGTTGGTAACAAGACCGCCGCCAATGCCGCAAGAAGCCCGATGACGATCAACAATTCGATAAGTGTAAAACCTGATTTTTTCATGTTAGTATAACCTTTCTGGGTTAAAATGAACATTTTTGTAATATGTTCCTGTTTGCCACTACCAACAACTTGTTAGTAAAAAAGTAGATTCAGGAAACAATAAATAAACTTTGGGTTGTAGTTTTTCGGCAGTTTTTAGGGTTTACAAGAGGGAATCGGCGGCAGAAAACAGGACTTGCTCCTATCACATGTTTTCCGCCAAAACCGACTCCTCCTTGAGGACAACAACTGTAACCACCGGTTACAGGAAAAGGTAGGAAACGTTTCCGTAAAACGTGAACGCCCTACCTTCAAACTATGGATTCGTTATACCATGTTCGGGGCAGGATGTACCAAGAAACTCCGCTGTACCTTTAGGATTGTAGGTAATGGTATAGCTATATGTTCCAGCATTACCACCAGAGGAGAGGGTAATATTAGCAGTAGAAGATATAATATCACCATTACTATCCTTTGTGTCAGTCCAAGAAGGTGTAGTTCCGCCATTCAATGCTTCTCCCGCGTCTGTCAAACCCGCAACTGCGGTTTTCAAGGTTGCAATATCGGCAGCAGTGGTTGAATCTGGTAGTGGTGCCTTTGTTGGGGCATTTCCACTTACGTCAGACGCTGTTGCACTTACTGTTGCTTCACCATTGGCTTTGATTCCAATGAAGACGGTGTAGTAACTGAATTCATCATCAACAAGCGGGCAAGTACCAGGAACATCCATCTTAATGTTAAAACCCTTAACCCAACCTGTTGACTCCGATGACCAATCGGCTGTTGGTGTTAAAAACAGGTCAATGATTTTGGTAAATCCAGGACCATTAGGGTCAAGTAAGTAAGTAAGCCCTTTACCGTTAAAAGTGAGTTGCTCATCATCTTCGCCTACCCACTCGCTTGTTACACTAATAACAGACGATCCCTCTGTCAAAGTTTTATAACCAAGAGCGTCATCTCCTGTTTTTGTTGCATCACCTGTACCGTAAGCCAGTTTGGTGATACCAATCGATTGTAACGCAGTAACGTCATCAGCGGACAACGTTGTGATGGAGCCGCTTTTGGATGCATTTGTGCTAAATGCATCAGTAACGCCAGCCATCAAAACACCGTTCTCATCTAGTCCGGTGTGCATCCCGTTTGGCAAGTTCCCGGTAATGGCTTGGTATTGGCGTAAAGTGCGCAGTGTTCCGGCAGCATTGTATTTGTCGATTCCAGAAAGTGCGTCTTCGCGGTCGCCCATGAGAGTTGGAAGTAATACTGCCGCCAGTGCCGCAAGCAAGCCAATGACGATCAGTAATTCAATAAGTGTAAAACCCGATTTTTTAATTGTTTTAGACATAATGTGTTCTCCTTAAATATTAAGGTTTTGAAATGGAACTCGGACAAATGACCGGTTGCCATTCCGCACATTGCGGAATTAAAGTAACAAGCAGCCCGGCATTTGGTTTTTCCGATGTTCAACAAAGAAACAAACGAAATTATCAAATTGTCGTAGGTCAAACCGACCCAAAATGACCGCTCAAAACCCCCATTTGCAACGGAAAAATCTCTCATAGGCAGCTCCTTTCTAGTTAATAGTTAATAGTGAATAGTTAATAGTTACGCAAGCGTACTATTTACCGAAACGTTTTTACTCCGCATGCGGCACTATTAACTATTAACTATTAACTATTAACTATTAACTACATCGACAACGTATCGATATTGTTTTCCCGAACTAATAATCACTTCCTTCTGTCCACGTTTCAATATCTTAATCTCCACCCGCAACTCGCCAAATCCGTCATGGAATAATAACTCCCTGTAAATCTCACTCAACCGCTTCAACACCGGATCATTGGATTCCACATGACGGTTACTCTCCTGCTTCAACATCTCCATAATCTCCCCTCCCTTCTCCGTAAAATTCACCACATATCGGGCACTCTTACTAGGTTAAATAGGAACAAATAGAACACAACGCAACCTCTCGTGTCAGCAAAAGATCGCAATCAATGAATCGCCAAACAACAATTAACAGATTGCCGAAGGCGGCGCACGAACCAAGAACAGACCAAAGAAAACAACAGAGAATAATCCCCATTCTATAACATCAACAGCAGAAATAATCGGCACTTCCAAAAAATATTGCGGAACAATGCCCGTACTGTTGAATAAAGAACAAAATTCACAAACAACACAAACATCAACCAGAATAAAATCAGAACTCTGTTGATGGGAATTTTGTTGTTGTTGTTGTGAAGGGCGGTTATGTGAACAGTTATGTGAATCGTGGTTATGTGAGTTTTGAGCGTGCGGGTGATAATTGTGTGAATCTTGATAATTGTGCGAATCTTGATAATGAGCAGACGATTGACAACACGTTCCTATCCCAGGCAACAAGTGAGCCCCTTCACGGAGAATAGCAATCGGCACAAATGTTACCAGCAACAGCCAAGAAACAATCTGTTGAAATTGCCAAAATCCAAAATAGAATACTGAACGCTTCATCTGAAAATCAATTTATTATTTTTAGAAATTACCGTAATCTAAAAAATGTCTTGTTAATTTTCCCACTAATCAACCCTGTCAAAAATTTTTATATCTCAAACATTCGTGAAATTGTAAATAAACCAAAAAATTTGTCAATAGGGGAAGAATCTTTTTTTCAAAAATTTTTTTGTCCCGCCAAAAATCTTTAAATTAGTTGATAGTGGATAGTGGAGAGTGGATAGTGTCGCATGCGGATTTATTACCGTTTAGGTAGTAATCCGCATGCGACACTATCCACTATCCACTATCAACTATCCACTATCATTTACCCCTGTGAGAGTAATCACAAAACAAAAATTCCACTGAATAGTTACAAACTTCCTCATATGGTAACTTCTAAAAATGCGGTCGAGACGACCGCGTTCCTTTTATTAGTAGGAACGCAGGCGTCTCGCCTGCTCTGTTTATAGGCAATGTGCAGTCGAGACGACCGCGATCCTAAAAATGCGGTCGAGACGACCGCGTTCCTTCTAACATTAAATTTTTACATTAGGGTTTTAGAAGTTCCCATATTACATTCTCGGTAATATATCAGTGGAATTTTTGTTTTTTATCTTAGCCCCGCTAGGGGCGTCAGTATTATAGCCCGCCCCAACGGGGTGGGTTTAAGTTCCCCTTCCCACCCCAACGCCCTGAAAGGG
>JAITIZ010000711.1 GCA_031279215.1 Planctomycetaceae bacterium | reverse complement strand
CCGTTTTAACAACCAGCCGTGGGAACACTAGGAAAATTCTACAGAATAATTACGACATTTCTTTCGTAGTAACGATGCAATATTTGTCGATTAGCGTAAAAATTTCTTTGGCAAGCGTTTTTTTAGAACAGTTCAAATCCGCACAGAGTTCACCGGAAGCATTGAATATCTGAAATGACGCCGTTTCATTATCAATGGATTTAGGACTGTTTAGAACAATAAAATCACAATTTTTCCGTTTTAATTTTCTCAATGCGTGATCACGTCCGTTTTTCGTTTCTAATGCAAAACCGATTATCCATTGATTTTGCTGTTTGATTTGTCCGAGTGTTGCCAAGATGTCCGGTGTTGCCACAAACCGGAATACAATACTGTTGTTTTCTTCCGACTTGGTCAACTTTTGTTCCGAAAAATATTCCGGTCTGAAATCACAAGGCGCCGCCGCTCCGATAATACCGTTACAATCAGGAAACAGTTGCAGACAACATTCGAACATCTGTTCCGTCGTTTCAACATAGTGAATTTCGGCTCCGTCTGGATAAACCAACGCAACCGGCCCACTTACAATCACCGGTAATTCCCCGCGTTCCAAAACCGTTTCCGCAAGAGCCGCTCCCATACGACCACTCGAACCGTTCGTCAAAAAACGTACCGGATCAAGATATTCCCGTGTCGGACCAGAAGTAATCAAAATACGTTGGCGTGTCGGCATTTCATTTTTATTGGGTTAATCGTATTCGTCCCCAACCACCGCGTTCTCCTGAAACACGATTGTCGCCGTTCCAAACAAATTGCCGTTGACGGTTTTGCCCATCCTCACTGTCATCAATAGCAATATCGAACAATATCTCCAAACCTTCCTTCGGCACAAAATCAAGTAACACAAACGGAATCGCCGCTTCAAGGTAATATCCCGTACCATCCGGTTTTAATAAAACAAACCGCTTAATCGTTCCTTGATGCTTGGGGGTATTACGAATAAACGTCTGCTCATTGCCCAACGGATTGGCACCGAGAAGAATTTGCCGATCACTGAAAATTAAATTGCCCGGTTTGTCAAGGTCTTCGTGTCCGACAAACAATTCAATTCCGTCTCCCTGCCAAAGATTAGCCCCTTTGACATTGTTCTTACCGGGCGTTTTATCCGTAACATCAACAAAAACGTATAGATTTTCCGTGTCCCACGCAACCCAAAACGCCGCACTGATTTCGGCAGTATCGGTACCCAATACCATACGGTTTTCACCAATTCGGATGGGCGGTTGCCCCGACCAATCGTTACGGCTGCCGTCAATCTGCAACGGCGTTTCAATCCATGTTGCTGAAATCGTCTGCTTACCGGAACCTTGTGATTTCGATTTCGGAACAAATCGCGGATCGTTAAACCGAAACGGTTCACGCTTGCCGGTAAGAACACTCCAAATATCCTTGTTCGTTTTGACTGTTTCCGCAATAAAATTTTTCCAGGGACGGTCTGTAACAGAAAACAATCCGGTATTGGCTTTTTCACCGGTGTTTTTTTCAAAAAATCGTCCGGCCCGTGCCTGATCAAGTAACGTAAACCATTCAATACCCACAACATAACCTGTTGCCGCCGCTTGTTCGACATAATTCCGGTAAGCCAGTCCGCGTTCTGTTTGCGTATTGACGCTGCCGTGACCGCCAGGTAACGCCGACTCCGCCGTACAACTATAATGCCACTCACTAAGCAACATCGGTTTGTTAGCAGACCATTTTTCGATACGATTAAGAAAATGAACATCAAAAGCAGTCGTGTAATAGTTGACGCTGATAACATCACAATATTTCGCACAAATTTTCACCAACATTTCATTGTTTGCCGTACCGGGTTGCCAACGGCTGCCAAGTAAAAGATGATTTTTGTCGTATTTGCGGAATGTTTCGGAAAGTAATGAATAATAACGTTCAAGATAAATTCCGGTAAACTCCGTAATATCCTCCGAAGCCGCTTTGGTTGTTACGGGAAGCCCCGGTTCGAGAAGGGTGTTGAACGAATCCGCTTGCATTTCCCAAGCGGAATTGAATTTTTTAATATCACCGTATTTTTTTTCCAAAAATTCAACCAGCTTCTTTTTGGCGGCAAATTGACCGGACAATGTCGGCAAGGCTTGCGGTAAGTCTTCGGCTCCTTGTTCATTGGCAAGATAATAACCAATAACCAACGGATCATTGGCGTGTGGAGCAATATTTTGAGCAAAAATATCATCAATCTTTTTTGCGAGTTCCGGGTTGAACACATCAAAAAATCCCCGTGCGCCCGGAATATCATAACCCAGTCCCCAGAATCCAAACATTCGGACATGCGGAAATTGTTTTTCGGCAAAAGCTGCCGGAATACTTGAAAACGCACCGCCTGACGTGAACCCAAACGCACGAACCCGATCAATCATTCGCTCCGCCCATTCATTGGAATCATAAGGTTTACCGTATTTTCGAATCACATTGACCAGATAAAATGAAACCGCTTTATCATTCCACCACGCTTGCGGATTCCATGCGGTTGCAAATTCTCCGGTTCGCGGCGGTAACCATTCAAAAATAGACTCACGCCCTTCGGTGTACGCATAATCTTCACTAGGATTGAAACTGCAAAGCCCAAGATGGAAAAAAGCATTCCCATTCGGATCGACAAGAAACCAACGGTCCTTTACCTTCTCAACATGAAAGAACCCCGTTTTTTTCAAACCAAACAATTGAACAGTTCCTTCGAGTCCGCCGTAAATATCAAGATTTTTCTGTTTCGGAAACGAAGCATAATATTGTTTGTCGGTTTGGATGTCCGCTTTGAGTTCTTCTTCGGACGAAATTTTACCCGGAAAATTACGGACAAAATCCTGCCCAAACCGATCAACCATTTTAATAATACTAATATTGTCCTCTTTACCGGACGAAAATTTCAAATCAACTGTAGCATGATTTCTGTTGTAAGGACAACTAAACCAAACGTGAAAGATTGACCAATTCCATTCACGATTATCCTGAAGTTGAAAAAAGGTTCCCGGTTCCAGACCGGTCAGATGAATTGTTGCACCGCTTGGAGCCGTCAATTGCATTACCTGTGTATTTCCCTGATAAAGATGAGGGTTTGCGGGTTTTTCCATTGGAAACGGTTTAGCTTCTTGATTATCAAAACAATATTTTCCGCCTTCATTGATAGCAAAAGGAATATTACAACTGATCCGAAATGCCTTCAATGTGTTCGGCGGATTTTTGATACTCATTTCGATTAGTTCATTCCCTTTTTTGACAAAAACAATTTCCGTACCGCCTTCATATTTAACAACAGCACGATGACCGTTATCGGTAATGGATTTATCAAAAATTTTAACAATATCTTTTTGACTATTATCTTGAAGATTGGGGTATGAAAAAACGAGATCGCCCAAACCTTGTAATGGAAACTTAATTCCATTCGGTGTCAATACCGGTTCCGCAGCCCGCAAAACCGCTGAACATGACACCAAAAAAAGAAACAAAAATATAAATGTCCTAGTCATAGTAAACCTTTCAATATTGGGTAAAAATCATAAAGGAATAAAATATATCATCAAAATATGCATAAAGATAACAAATTGGCAACAGAATAACAAGAGAGAGCGTCAATGTTACAAATCAAAATTTTCATGAAAACAAAAGTGTTTTTGTTGCAGTAATTTTATATCTTGTTGGACATTGACGTTTCTTTTATTTACATTTTTACAGTTCAGGGGTTCTCAACAGTAAAATTGAATTCCGTTTTTCCTTTGACTTCGCAAGTCAAACCAGAGGTCGAAGGTGAACAATATTTTTCGTTGACAATTCGTTTCATTTTGAAATCGGGCGGCAACGACAAAACCGGATTATCAAAATACACCGTGTATGTCCCCGGCGGAACACCGTCTCCGGGGTTGAGGGAAGTCAGTGAGTAAGTTCCGTCCTCTTTGAGCATTCCCCGTGCTTCGTAAGTTGCCGTTGTAAAAATCACATTATTTCCGGTAACCGGTGTACCGTCTGGATAAGTTACTTTTCCAGAAACTGTAACAAGTTTATTACAACCCGAACCGAAAAACAATAAGAACAATAAAAAAATAGTGGCAATTCTCATATAATCAACTCCTGAAAGTTAAAATATTCAAGTTTTTCAAATGAACAATTATGGTAAAATGATTACGGTAATTGGACAGGTCTGCCGTCATTGACAATTGTCAACATGGCCGCAGTTTCAGCGGGAATAGTCATCGTTATGGCACGAACTGAACCGTCGCCCAGTGTAAAGTTACAAATTCCCGGATGCCAACTACCGAATCCCAATCGTGTTCCGCCCCAGACATTAGCGAAAACATTGGGTGGATTCAGACTTCCCCGTTGCCCGCCATCAAGGATTGATCCTCCCGATAGATAACCGCCAAACTTGAAACCGCGACAACCGGCAAGAGTTTGGTATTCAAAAACATTCAGATAAGAACCATCGGAGAGATAACCGGAGTCGTTTGTTTCTGCCGGATTGGAACCGCCGTCAATCCATGTAACATTTAAAGCGGAAGCCCATTGTGGAGCATTGGGATCGTTACCCATAAAAATTTGTTTTTCGCCGAACAAGATTTGATTGCTTGTTCCGTCAGCGATCCATGCAAAAGTATCTCGCGGCGACCAGGTGGAGGCAGCACTTGGATTACTTAACATAGCAGCACGAAACGGTCCTCGATGATATTCATAATAAGGTTTAGCGGTACCGCCGGAAACATTGTCTGTACGCCCGACATTGGTATGCCATTGACCGCTCCATGCGTTGTTGGTATCTGTATCCCAATTTCCATTTGTAACAATCGTAACAACAAAAGCATAATCTCCACGAGGCCCAGGGCTGGAATGATAACCGATACCGGATGTAGGAATATTATCGGTAATAGCAACTCCACCGCGTCGGGTTGGACATTTCATAATGGGAACGGAGCCAAATGAATTTTTATTTTCTTGTAACAAACTATTCCACCAACCGCTGTCATGACCAATCAACCCGTTTGTTTCAAGACGTTGCTTACAAATTTCCCAGAGAGCTTGCTGCTCAATAAAGGGATAAATATAAGCAAAGAGCGAAAATAATCGTTGTTCATGTCCCCAACTGAGATTGATGCCACTGCCTGACGGCGGCAATCCTTGCAATGAATCATGGAAATTGTGTGTTGCAATTCCCAATTGTTTCATGTGGTTGGTGCATGACATTCGCCTTGCCGCCTCGCGCGCCGCCTGGACTGCTGGTAATAGAAGAGCGATTAACACACCAATAATTGCAATCACCACAAGAAGTTCGACCAAGGTAAAGCCAAACGGTGAAGAACGTAGAAGTTGTAAAAGATCTACAGAAAAAAGTTTAGAACGTGAAGACTCTCCACTATCCGTTCTCAACTTTCCACTACAGATTGCCCCCCCCCCCCTGGTTTGCCCATTTTAACATCGGACTTTTCGCAAAAATTTCTGCAAAAATCCTGACCAAACACATTACTACATTTTTCATTGTCAGACTCCTTATTTTATAAGGTTTCATTGAAATAACCGCAAACCGCTTATCGCAAAACAACACGATAAAAACAATACAGTGCGGTTTCAATAGTTTCAAAGTGTACATGAAACATATTGGGATGTCAACGGCAATCTTTCTTTGTAATCCCAATTCGTAATTATTCGGCAAAATTTTTATAAATAATTGATTTAATTTGTTTACGGTTGTGGATATCAACAAATTATACTTTATTCTGCCATAATTGGGTTTTTTTCGAATGTTTGAAAGTTTAGAATAAGTGGGCATCTCTAATAATTCCATTTTTATTTTCACCAAAGCAGTTAACGATGGGGTTCAACCCGTGTTTTATTGGTTAAGCCTAACAACGCAGGGCAAGCTCACGCCATTCACTTTCGGTGAATTGGAAATTATTAGACCGAAGTTCCAGAGCCAATTTTTGCTAAGTCTTTATAGTCAATCAGTTTATGAAAAATCCGATTGTCTTGAACCGGCTACAAGGTTATTCTTGGGATCTGTTTGGAATGGTGAAAGTGTTAAAGGTGATCTTGTTTTCCTTGACCATCCGGCAATCATTTCGGCAAATTGTTGCCAAGTGACTTGGTATGCTTTGAAAACTTTCCACCTGATGTTCTCCCGATTCGATTTTTGTATTGTTGCGACAAGACAAAACACCTCACTACTATTCTGGTCTGTTGTTTTTTATTTTGTAACTAAAACTATACAACAAAAATTTGAGGAGATTTTCTCATGACAAATTTTAAATGTAGGAAAAATATTTTTTCGTTGATATTACTATTGTTTCTTATGGGTTTCAACGGTTGTGGTAACGGAAATATGAAATTCGGGGGCAAAGTAACTTTTGAGGATGGAAGTCCTTTAACAGCATGGAGTTGTCATTTTCGATAACGGCGTAACCATGTCGAGTGCGCCCATTCGACCAGACGGAACTTTTACTGCCGGAACATCCCGTGAAAATGATGGTATTCCACCAGGAACTTATCGAGTCAGTATTTCAGGAGCTGTTGAACTGCTTGATAATCCAGAGGGAATTTTTCCCGCTCCGTCACGTCCATTAATTCACTCAAAACTGACCAA
>JAITIZ010000669.1 GCA_031279215.1 Planctomycetaceae bacterium | reverse complement strand
TAGAATTTCAAAATGGACACATCGGATGTCCCCAAGAAATTTTCGTTGTATAGTTTGCGGTACTTGTCCATTTGTTTTTCTTTTCAAGGGGACAAAGTTTAGAGATTTTTCGGCATTTTTCAATCGTTTTTCATAGGTTACAGTATTGGAACAGGTCTCGCAATTAAGCGTAATTGCAACACAAACGCAATACGATAAAATAAAAACGCTTGGTAATCAATTAATCACCAAGCGTTTCTGCGGTATGGACGGGACTACCCACGTGCAATTTTGCCAATTTCGCCACGCCTTGAAAATGCCCTTATTTTGAACTTAATGCTATAATAATAAGTAATTTATGAACTCAAAAACTATTGCAGTGAATTTTATCCAATTGCACTAAATTGAAAATAAGTGGGGATTTTTAGGGGATTTTTTTTGAGGTCTCAAATCATTATTGTATCTTTGCAGTGAATTTAAAAACGAATGCATTATGGCAAAAATTTATTTAACACTGTCCGCAAAGTCGGATACAATTCTGCACAAGGAAATAAGAATACGGTTTAAGCATGGTAAGATAGACCAACAGGCCAAAACTAATATTTTTACTCCCGCCGAATATTGGGACGAAACAGCCCAACAAATTATTATCCCCAATTTCCGGTTGATGAACGATGAAAAAAAGGGACTCAAACAATACCTTACTGGGCAGAGTGAAAAATTAAACACGCTTACGACTACTATTCAAACGATTTTTAACGAAATGGATAAAGACAGTATTTCGCAGGATTGGTTGAAAATCACTATTGATAAGTACAACTTTCTGGAAAAATATGCCCCGAAAGTAATAGAACCGGAAATAAAGACCTTATTTCAATTCACCAGCAAATTTATCGCAACCGCCCACACACGTAAGGACAAAGCCACAGGGAGACCGCTTACATACAATAATATCCAACAATACAGAGCGACTGAAAAGCATTTGAAAGCCTTTGCCCAAAGCATCCGGAAAAAGGATTTTTGTTTTTCGGAAATTGACGGCAAATTTTATGACGGCTATGTCTCCTATTTGCAAAATTTGGGATTTACTCAAAATAGCGTAGGGAAACATGTACGGGTGTTGAAACTGATGTTGAACGAAGCGACAGCCCAAAACATCAACACAAATTCCAATTATGACGCTTTTCACGTATTTACGGAATAAACAGATACTATTTATTTAAATGAAAATGATTTACAACAATTAAAAGAAGCCAATTTATCGAAAATTCCACATCTTGACCGTGTACGGGATTGGTTTTTACTTTTGGCATAGACAGGTTGCCGGTTTTCCGATTTGGGCAAAGTGGCAAAGACAGATATTAAAGACGGTTTTATTACATTTCGTCAACAAAAAACGAACAATAAAGTTACAATTCCTTTACATCCGGTAGTATTGGAAATTTTGGAGAAATACAGCTATGATTTACCCGCAGAAATAAGTAACCAGCGATTTAACGAGTATATCAAAGAAGCTTGTCATATCGCTGGAATAAACGGAATGGAAACGATGACACGAACGGAGGGTGGCAAACTCATAACAACTACTTTTGAAAAATGGGAACATGTGTCGAGCCATACCGGACGGCGTTCCTTTTGTACGAATATGTACAAACGCGGATTGCCTACTCTTATGATAATGAGTATATCGGGACATAAAACCGAAAAATCATTTTTGAAGTACATTAAGGTTAAACAGGAAGAACATGCCGAAATGATGAAAAAAGCGTGGGCGAATATTTATCAATAACAACTAATCATTAAAAATGCCGACATGAATACGGGAAATATAAACAAACTCGAAAAGTTAGTTGCCGACTATAAGGCAGCAGAGCAGGGACAGGTAGATATGAAAAAATTTACTTATTATACAATAACTTATCACTCAACGGCTATTGAGGGTAGCACATTGACGGAAGGACAGGTTTATAATTTGCTCGACCAGGATTTGCCCGCCAAAAACAAGCCCTTTTCGGAACAACAAATGGTGATCGACCACCAAAAAGCACTTGTTTACACTCTCAATCGGGCAAGTGAAAAACAACCGCTCACTGAACATTTTATAAAAGAAATCGGCGGCATGGTAGTAAAGAACACGGGTAGTATTTACAATACGGCATTAGGAACATTTGACAGCACACGAGGCGACTACCGGCTTGTAAATGTTCATGCAGGGGCGCGGACTTTTCCGAATTACGGCAAAGTCATCCAGACTTATGAAATCATTTGTTGAGGAAACCAACAAACGCGTTACAGAGGCAAAAACCTTTCATCAGAAATGTGAAACGGCTTTTTATGCACACTTTCAATTTGTGAGCATACACCCCTTTGCCGACGGCAACGGACGGACAAGTCGACTGATTATGAATTATATTTTGGCTTGTTTTGATTTACCGATTTTCTATGTGTATAAAAGCAACCGTATTTCTTACATTCTGGCATTGGAGAAAGCGAGGGAAACGGACAACATGGCGATATTCTATGACTTTATGTTTAAGCAATACAAAAAGTTTTTGGAAAAAGAAATAAGGGCAGTTTGAGAGATTAAATATTAGGAATGATTATGCCACATAAAAATAATACAAAACAGAACAATCTTATTTCTCTGAATGAATTAGACATACAGAGGATTGAAGATATTAGCAAACATATTATTACAAAATCGAATAATCTATTTGATGAACTCAATAAACAAATCATTGACCGTATGAATAAAGACCGCGAAGATGCACAATACAGCAAAGAACAAGTTTTACAATTGCGAGCAAATAATAATAGTCGATTGTATAAAACGCCCGAAGATGTAAATATTATAAATCCCTGCGGGCGTATTTGGGAAAATGGGAAAGTGGGATATTTCATACCATTTGAACATAGAAACATGGGATATGATTTTATGCAACCACAATTTGGCGGTGGTCAAAAAGACGGTAAAGGATTGAGATTTGTGCAGGTGCATAAAGACCATAAACCCTATGCTTGTATTCAAAGCAATGATATTATCATATCCGGCTTTGGGGAAAATGTTTTGGGAAATTGGGGAAAAGATTTATCAAAACTATTCAACGAATATACAACCACTAACTATGAGAAACGAGTTAAGCAATGGCGAAAAGACAATTATCCCAACAAAATGAGTAAACAAATGGTGTTGCAACTTTTCAACGAATTGAAAAAAACAGAGCAAAACAAATGGGCCAAAGCGACTATTTCAGAGTTTTTTACCACAAATGATAATGAAAAACTAAACCAATGTATGAATGAGTATTTTAAGTGGGTTGATAACTGTATTCAAATAGAGAATGATAAACAAGAAAAAAACCTTATTGGTTTCATCAAATCCGGTACAATTAGTAACAGTTGGGTAAATGGCAAGGCGGGATATTTCAATGATTTTGATAATAATTGTCTGTATAGATTTTGCGAAATAGACGAAAATTGCAACCATTTTTTACAAAACGAACAGGAACAAAGAAATTTGCCGGTTTTAGCTTGCGGTTTTGTTGCGTGGTTAATCAAACATTGGGGAACGGATACACAAACGATTTATTCAGGCTATCTGCAAGCCAAGTTAAACCAATATGAAGCCGAACATAAAAATGATGCCGATGTTTTCAAGCGAGATTTGAAACATGAATTTTACGACCAATACCGAGCCAAAGAGCAACAATGGGTAGAACAGTCGGAAGCCATATTTGATTTCATTTCCAATTCAGGAGTAAATCAAATAAAAAGCTATGTGAAATATTATTTTGAGTACGCAGATACTCAAATCCCGCAGCCGAAAACAGCCGAACAACCAAAATCAAACGCTAATAAAGTGAACACTGTCAAGCCTCAACGAACAATAAACCGCGAAAACTTGAAAGACTACTTTAAGTCTGCTTTCAAAGGTATGGGAAATGGAAGTATCAATTACTTTGAGTCAATGATAGAAGACTTAAAAACAGACCGGTCAGCCAAAGAATTTGCCCAAATTGCGTACTTGATTTATGAAAGCAGTCATTTGAACGATCGGAAACCTGCTACATTTGCGGAATGGCACAAAATATTTTGCGAAAGTATCGGTATAAAACAAGGCAAAGGTTATAAGCCAAACCATTTGAAAAATCCACGTGATGGAATAAAGAACTTGTTCAATTACCTGTAAAAAGGGAATTCCCTGATTATTCCCTGTTGCAATTCCCTCAATTTGCCATAAGTCACTAATACATATCGACTTTTTTATTCTCCAAAATTCCCTTTTCTATTAAAAAACATATCATTATGCAACTTTGCGCCGTCAAACAACCCAAGACAAGTATCAATGTCTGGGGACGTTTTAAATAGCTTGATACCTATTCGGAAACGGACACAATTATAAAATTTTTAATAATGAACATGTATGATTTATTACAAGGTAATTCCGGCATAAACATTACGATAAACGCCGGACAGCTGGTTGAGGCAATAGATTATTGCATAAACAAAACCCGCAAAGAGTTAGAACAGCAAATTACAGATGCCAATACGGAAACGTATCCAAGTCCCGACCAGGTTGCTAAAATCCTGGATGTGGATAAGTCCACACTATGGAGATGGA
>JAITIZ010000608.1 GCA_031279215.1 Planctomycetaceae bacterium | reverse complement strand
GCTAAAAAAGGAAAACGGTTACACTAGGTATTGGCAAGAAACACCAGTAAAGGTTCACTTCCTGACAATTCTATCTATGCCCAAACCTACCACTTATGAAACCGCCCAAAAGAGTATTTTATATAACCCTAGAAAATAAAAAGACTTAAAAACTCAAAAAATAAGCGGTTTTCCAAATCACTCATGCAATTCCGTAATTCGCAATGAAAAAAAACAAACACTCCGCCGTCTGGTCGCCTACCTTCCGAAAATGACACGGCAATATTACAAAAAACAATAGTGATGGGATAAAAGTATCTCCTATAAATGTATGAGATTTGATCTAACAAACGCATCATATCGGGTTTTGACTCGAGCATCAAAGTATCGATTTCCAGAAACAACTTCGGAAATCTCCGCCGCTAAAATACTGATTGCCTTATTTGAGGAAGAAGAGAGCCGCGCGGCTAATTGGCTTGAAACTGCCGGACTTTCTCTTGAAAAATTTTATGCGGAATTTAATGTTTACGAGTCGATTGGGACATTGCAAAGTCCGATTAGTGCGCCATCATTCCCTGTTGGTAATTATGGAATTTCTTCTGGATTGCCGTTGGTATCGAATCGGTCGGATCCACCGGAAATCAAAACATTGCCCGCCGACAACAATGCCCCGTCTATTCGTCGGCCGCCTACCCACGAAACTCTTACCGGCAACGAACACAGAAAACATAACCAACCGCAACCGGAAAACGAACCCGATACCAATCCCCAAAACCATTCGGAACCCCCAACCCATCACCGAACTTATTCCCTCTATTCCCAATACCAAAATGAGAACTCCGAACCCAATTTTCAAAGCCGGATTCGGTTTTATCTTGACGATCAACCCGTTCAACCGGGACGAATATCAAAACAATTGGAATCGGCATTGGAAATTATTTTACATCGTTTTTTTCGTCAAGATATTAGGAGATTGCCGGTTCAGACCGGCAACGGAATTACAACAATCTCAAATCGGAAAACAGTTACTGCTTTTTCGTTGGCAACAGAACATCTTTTCCTTGCGGTTGTTCTGGACGATGGGGATATTGGTTTTTGGCTTCGTGATCATGGTTTTGATCCGACAGAATTATATCAGCGAATTGATATTACCTACAAACAAGCCTCCGAGAGATTGGGGTTTGATTCAACGGAGTTGGGTCGGCGAGTTGACGAAACAGTTGATGAAACAGTTGACGAAACAGTTGACGAAACCGGCAGCAACCATTTGACAACACCGGAAATAACAGAACCAATCCGTAATAAAACAGTTGCGCCAACTCCAACTCAAAACCAATCAAACCAATCATTGGAAATGGTTTCTGTTGTTTCTTTAACCGACGATAAGATTTATCGTTTGCTTGATGCAGCCGCAAACCGTGGTAAGGAAGCGGTTCGAGTGGTTGAAGATTTTGTGCGGTTTGTTTTGGATCATCCGGTGTTAACACGTCAACTGAAAGATTTTCGGCATAAGTTCCAAGAGATATTAAATTCGTTTCCGACCCGCTCACGGCTTGCCGCACGTAATACGGAACACGATATCGGTACCGTATTGGAAGGAAACAGCGAATACCAACGTGATTCGGCAGACTCGGTTCTTGCCGCTAATTTCGGTCGGCTGCAAGAATCACTGCGAAGTCTCGAAGAATTTTCAAAACTCCTCAAACCGGAAATCGCCCGACTCTTCGAACAATTACGGTATCAATGTTATACTTTACAGAAAATTGTTACATTGAACGATTTTTCTCCGCAGGTTGAAACATTTTTACGGATTGATTCTTCCATTCCTTCTTCAGTAACAAAACCTGATATTTCAACAGCAAAATATGATATTTCAACGGCGAAACCTGATATTTCAACGGCGCGGTTCTATGTATTGACGGACATTGGGGTTGACGAAGAGAGATTTATAACTTTTGTACAGGCAGTTCTTAACGGCGGTGCGGACGTGATTCAATTACGGGATAAAAAAGCAGATGATCGAACATTGCTTCGGCGGTGCCGGATTTTGAAAGAACAAATTGCCGCTTCGGAACGTTCTGTGCTTTGGGTTGTCAATGATCGACCTGATCTCGCATGGTTGTCAGGAGCAGACGGGGTTCATGTTGGTCAGGAGGAATTACCGGTTGAGGCGGTACGACGGATTGTCGGCGAAGAAATGTTGATCGGTGTTTCGACTCATTGTCTTGAACAAGCTCGGCAGGCAGTTGCGGACGGTGCAGATTATATCGGTGCCGGTCCCGTTTTTGGAACCCCAACAAAAGAATTTGCCCAACTAGCCGGAATACAATATCTACAGGAAATTGCAACGGAAATTCAGATTCCGGTGTTTGCGATTGGGGGAATTACGGCAGAAAATCTCGATTCGGTTTTAGCAACAGGGATTAAACGAATTGCGGTGAGTTCCGTGTTGCTTCAGGCACCCGACCCACAAAAAATAGCAACAGAACTAAAAAAACGATTATCATAGCCGATAGTGAATCGTGGAGAGCTGAGATACTTTGAACCGGAATCTTCCTTCGTTGAAATTTTGGGTGCTTAAAAACAAATTGTGCTACGAAAATATACCCATGAAAAAGTTATAAAAAAATTTTGGTAATATATCAATGGAATTTTTGTTTTTTGCTCTTAACCCCGCTAGGGGTGTGAGAGTAGTTGATAGTTGATAGTGGATAGTGTCGCAAGCGGAATGATGACCGTTTGGGTAGTAATCCGCTTGCGACACTATCCACTATCAACTCTCCACTACTAACTGCCTTTTCAGGGCAAATACCTTTTTAAACTCAAATAAAAATTCCACTGAACAATTATTGATTTAATTTGTAGCCTTTTAAAACGAAACGGAATCTTTACCGGAACAGGTTGCTAATGCTCCCCAAATTCCATAAGGACTTGGACCGGGTCGAACAACAGTAAGCGTCAAATCTCCGTGATTAACATTATCGGAAATAAAACGTAAACTCCCGTCAAATAACGCAACATTAACACCGCCTACATGATAACTTGAAGCGGAAAAAGCACCCCATCCTTTGGCAGGATC
>JAITIZ010000534.1 GCA_031279215.1 Planctomycetaceae bacterium | reverse complement strand
AAAAAATTTATTGTTAGAAGGAACGCGGTCGTCTCGACCGCATTTTTAGGCGTTTTTTGTAAAAAAACAGGGCAGGCGAGACGCCTGCGTTCCTCCTAATATATTAGTTTTTAGAGGTTCCCTTATCAACAAACTGCGGAACCGTAAAAAATTGATCCATAAATTTATTGATCCGCAAATGATTAATGACCGGACTCCGTTGACACCGTTTTATTACCTCGCTAAAATGAATCTTCCTTTTGGGTTGGTTTTTATTTTAATTTAATCTTTCTGTTACTGTTTCATTTATTGACGTTATTCTATGTCCAATGGTACAAATTCCCCATTAGTTTCTGATAAACAATCTGCTATCCAAACAGTTATTGTATCACCTCGCGGTTGGTTTCGGTTTAATCCGGTTGAGCTTTGGCGTTATCGTTATTTAATTGCGTTGTTTGTGTATCGGGATTTTGTCATTTACTACAAGCAAACAATTCTTGGTCCGCTTTGGTGGTTGATTCAACCGTTGTTTGCTACTGGAGTTTTTACCATTGTTTTTTCAATGGCTGCCCAAATTCCAACTGATACATTACCGCCGCCGTTGTTTTATTTTAGCGGTTTGATCATCTGGAATTATTTTGCATCTTGTTTATCACAGATTTCGCGGGTGTTGCTTGATAATCGGGATGTGTTGGGCAAAGTCTATTTTCCGCGATTGGTAATTCCAATTGCTTTGGTTTTGAGTAATCTTCTCCGTTGGGCGGTTCAGGCAATACTTTTTGTATTGATTTATGCCGTTTATTGGTTTCGCGGGGCGCCGATTCAACCGAACTTGTTCTTGTTTTTACTGCCGTTGGTTATGGTTTATTTATTGTTACTTGGTCTTGGTTTGGGGCTTCTTGTTGCTGCCGTTACGGTACGTTATCGTGATTTGGTTCTGGCGGTTCCTTTTCTGATACAATTAGGTATGTTGATTTCTACTGTCATTATTCCTTTGTCCGAAATTCCTGAATCTTGGCGGTTTTGGTGTGCGTTGAATCCTATGATTCTTCCGATTGAACTGTTTCGTATGATGACGCTTGGAACTGGAATGGCTTCGTGGACGGCGGTTCTGATTGATTTATTTTTACTTCTTTTTATTTTGTTTTTGGGAATCGGACTTTTTTCACGAGCCGAACAAACATTCAACGATGCCGTGTAGTCAAGTCAACAGGTTAATAAAAACAAACAGTTACGATTTTAAATATATTTGTTATGTTTTTATATTTTGTTCATCACCGATTGAGTGTTGCCAGATAACGTTCAGCGTCCAATGCTGCCATACAACCGGTACCTGCTGCTGAAATTGCCTGACGGTAATAATCATCGGCAACATCGCCGGCAGTGAATACTCCTGGTACACTTGTGTTGGTTCGAAACGGAATTGGTCTGGCAATAACCCCTTTTTCAGTTAGAGCAAGTTTTCCTTTTAGAAATTCCGTATTGGGAGTACGTCCGATAGCAACAAATAAACCGGAAGTCGTTAATTCCATAACAGGTTCGCCAACAGTACTTTTGAGTAATACTCCGGTAACTCCTTCTTTATCGTTTCCTAAAATTTCTTCAGGAATACGGTTCCACAAAAATTCGATTGCCGAATGTTCTGTTGCCCGTTTCGCAACAATTTTTGACGCCCGCAACTGATCACGGCGGTGAACCAAATAAATTTTCGATGTAAATTTGGTAAGATACAGAGCTTCCTCAACTGCTGCATCGCCGCCGCCGATCACTACGAGCGGTTTGTTACGAAATCGCGGCAATGCCCCGTCACAAATTGCGCAGGCACTTACTCCGCGATTCTTGAAACGGTTTTCGGATTCCAGACCGAGATAATTGGCAGAAGCACCGGTTGCGATAATAACTGTTTTCGTTTCGTAAATATTACCGGTTGCTCCGATCAGTTTGTATGGTAATTGGGAGAAATCAACATCAATAACATCGTCACTGACGACACGTGTTCCAAAATAGACTGCTTGGGCGCGGATTAGCTCAACAAGTTCGGGGCCGCTGACACCGGTTAATTCGGCATCTCGCGGCGGCAACATACCTTTCCGTCCTTTGGAAATTGCGGAATCAAGATAACCGCCAAGATCGCCAGGCGGAAAACCCGGAAAATTTTCAACTTCTGTTGTCAAGGCGATTTGTCCCATTGGAAGGCGGTTTTTCTCTTGATTTTCCAGAGTAACAGCTCCTTCGATGAGAAGTGGTGAAAGCGAAGCGCGGGCAGCATAAATTGCTGCTGTCCAACCTGCGGGACCGCTTCCAATAATAATTGTTTTTTCCATAATTTTGGAATATGTTTATTTTGTGGTTCATCATTCATAAATTGTGGTTTGTAAATTGTGAATAGCAAAAAAGTACAATTAATCGCATACAACACAAACTCCAAACCACACCGTAAGCAGTAATAAAAATTGAAGTGTAAAAATTGTAGCCGCCGGAAGTTCAATTACCAATTTTATTATACTTTGGGCATTATTATATTGTATTCGATACGGATTGCAACCTACCGCAAAACGCCGATTGATGTTTACTCAGCCTCAAAAAAGGTTAAAAATTTTCGAGTGATTGTGGTATTTTGTGGTCTATTGTTCAGGTGAATTATCCAGAGGTAGGCAATATTTTGCCGAAGGGCTTTCACCCGCCATTGCGTCAGCGATAGCCGACTTGACCCTGTTGACGGACGGAAATGAAAAACCAACTACCTTTTGTTGTAATCTATCAGTGGAATAATTGTAGAGAACAACCTAGTAGCCCTGAAAGGGCGTTAGTATTATAGCCCATCCCGTAGGGGTGGGTAACAAATCACCCCTAATTAACAAGCCCTGAAAGGGTGATAGGAAATTTTACACAGTTCGTTATTTAATCATCTTCCCGTTGCCCTTTCAGGGCGTTGGGGTAGGAGGGGGGAACTTAAACCCACCCCGTTGGGGCGGGCTATAATACTAACGCCCTTTCAGGGCTACTATGGTTGTTATTTACAATAATTCCACTGATATATTACAAAAAAATTATGTCTAAAAAACCTATCAATTACAAAAAAGACCTTACTTTCAAAAAAGTCTGGGCAACTATCCATAAAAATCATCAAAAATTTCAGGATAACCTCGAAAAATTAACCGCTAAATATGACGCCATCTTCGATAAAGAACGGCAAGAACGTGAAGAACGGCGAAAAGCCGATGAAGAACGGCGAAAAGCCGATGAAGAACGGCGAAAAGCCGATGAAGAACAGCGAAAAGCCGATGAAGTGCGGCGTCGAAAAGCCGATGAAGAACAGCGAAAAGCCGATGAAGAACGGCGAAAAGCCGATGAAGAACAGCGAAAAGATAACAAAGAACATTTGAGGAAACTCCAAGAAACAGTTAATCAAACAAGTCGTGATCTAAACAAAAATATAGGTGCCCTTAGTAATACCTTTGGCACACTCATCGAACATCTGCTTATCCCCAATATTGTAGAAAAATTCAACGAACTTGGCTATCATTTTGACGCAATTTGGCAGAATGGTCTTGAAATTCTGGAAAACCAAAGAGTAGTAACAGAAATCGATGTTGTACTCGAAAATGAAAAAACAATCGCTCTTGTTGAAATCAAATCCAAACCCAATATGCGCGATGTAAAAGATCATCTGGAACGAATGTCCATTGCACGCCGATTTTTTGAACGACGCGGAAATGCCGATAAAGAATTGATTGGGGTGGTTGCCGGTGCCGTTTTTCCTAATTTTGTTAAACAATTCGCCATCGAAAGCGGCTTTTATGTCCTCACGCAAACCGGTGATACCGTCAAAATTGATGTCCCAGAAAATTTCAAACCAAGAATATTTTGATTAGTTGAGAGTTGAGAGTTGAGAGTGGATAGTGCCGCAAGCGGATTACTACCCAAACGGTTATCATTCCGCTTGCGGCACTATCAACTCTCAACTATTATTAACTATCCACTATCCACTATCCACTATCCACTATCCACTATTCCACTATTCCGCTATCAACTACGATGAGTGTTATCGACGAATACCGCCAATATCTTCGGCGCAAATATATTCTGTTCGCGGCAATGCTCCTCTTGTTACCGTTTGCATTTTTACTCTCAATCATGGTCGGTCCCGTCAACATCGGTTCTGCGGAAATTATTCGGATTCTACTCGGTTATGAAGCATCCGAAACCCATATCCGAATCATTTATCATTTTCGCTTGCCGCAATCTTTGGCTGCACTGTTGGCTGGCGCCGGTTTGGCAATTTCAGGAGCAACCATGCAGGCTGTCTTGAGAAACCCGCTTTGTTCCCCATTCACCTTAGGAATATCAGGAGCCGCAATCTTTGGAGCAGCCTTAGTCATCTTTCTGAGTGAAGGCTTCAGTGCCGCAACTCTGCCCGCCTCGAATGTCTCCCGATATGTCAGTTCGGTTACCGCCGGCGCTTTTTTGAGTTCATGCCTCGCCACCGCCTTGATTTTAACACTTTCAGGAAAACGCTTAATCAAACCGGAAACAATTATCCTAATCGGGGTCGCTCTCGGCGCATTTTATGGAGCAGGTACCATGATGCTTCAATATTTCGCCGCCGAATGGCAACTTAACGCCATGATCTATTGGACATTCGGTGATACACAACGGGCAACATGGGCTTCAGTCAAAGTAATGAGTCTGTTCGTTGGTGTTTCGGGGATTTATTTCATCACTCAAAGTTGGAATTACAACGCTCTTGCCCTCGGCGAAGAAAATGCACAATCGTTGGGTGTTCCGGTTCGGCGAATGCGTTTGGAAACCATGTTTTTCGCTTCACTGTTGATTTCAGTTTTAACGGCTTCGCTTGGAATTATCGGTTTTATCGGGTTGGTTGTTCCCCATGGGGTTCGGCTTTGGGTCGGTTCAGACCATCGTTTGGTATTGCCCTGTTCATTGGTTTGCGGTGCCTTGCTCCTCATTCTCGCAGACACTACCGCACGAAGTATCTCACCGGGTTGCTTGATGCCGGTCTCGATCTTGACCGCTTTTCTCGGTGCGCCCCTCTTCTTTTTAATGTTGCTGAACAAAAGGGAGGTCTAATGCTCGAAATCAACCGACTTTCATTTCAGTATGGAAAAAATCGAATATTAAATAATATTTCCTTCAAAATTACCGCCGGAACAATGATTGCCATCCTCGGTCCAAACGGTTCAGGAAAAACAACGTTGCTCCGTTGTATCGCATCGTTTCTGAAACCCCAAACCGGAACCGTTTTTCTACACGGTGAAAAAGTTGAATCTTTGTCGGCGGAAAAAAGAGCAAAACGAATCGCCTACATGTCGCAACATACCGAAGTGTCCGGCTTGACGGTTTTCGACGCCGTACTGCTCGGAAGGAAACCGTACACGAATTGGCAACCAACAACAGATGATTTAGAGAAAGTTGAGCAAATACTTCACCAACTTAGTCTCGCCGACAAAGTCCTCCGACCAATTAACCGTCTCAGCGGCGGAGAAATACAAAAAGTTTCGCTGGCACGAATTCTCGTTCAGGAAGCCGGACTTCTACTGCTTGACGAACCAACCAGTGCCTTAGACTTGAAAAACCGTGTCGAAATTCTGGCTTTGCTTCGACAATTTGTTCATGAACGTCAATTAATCGCTCTGCTCAGTATTCACGACCTGAATGACGCCCTGCGTTTTACTGACCGATTATTGTTGCTGAAAGATGGAAGCGTGTTTGCCGATGAAAAACCGGAAACATTAACCGATACTGTTGTTGAATCGGTTTACGGTCTTCCAGTCGAACTCCATAAAACAACAACATCAAAATTTATCATCCCTCATTAGAAAACAAAACAAAACAATTAATACTCTAACAAAACCTTTAATACACTGATGAAAAAACTTGTTATTGATTTCCGGTTATTTTTATTTACTTGCGTTGTGTGTCTTGTTTTTGCGGGCAACGGATGTGTTCCGAAGCCGCAAACAATGCCTCAAACAATTTCGCAAACAGATTCGCAAACAGATTCGCAAACGACTTCGCAAAAGGATTCACCAACAACTTCGCAAACGGTTCCGCAAAACGAATCGCCCCAACGTTTAATTTCAACAGCACCGAGTATTACGGAAATTTTGTTCGATATTGGAATCGGAGATCGAATTGTTGGCGATTCAAGATTCACAAAATATCCGCCGGAAACTGAAAAGATTGAAAAAATCGGCGGTCTGTACGATGGTAATTGGGAAAGGATTGTCGATTTGAAGCCGGATTTGGTGTTGATTCTGGCAAAGAACGAAAATTTTCATCTACAATGTCAAAAGTTGGGCATCGAATCGCTGGCGGTTGATCATGGAAGCATGGAAGGGCTGCTGGACTCATACAATTTGATCGGTAAACGTTTCGGTACCGAAGTCATGCAGGCAGCACAAACTAGGAAAACGGCCTTAGAAGAAAAATTACATGCTATTCGATTAAAAGGTGAATCACTTCCGCCGGTTCGCGTTTTAATCTGCATCGACCGGATTCGCGGAAGCGGTCAACTTCAAAATCTTTATGTTGCAGGAACAAACACTTATTTTCAAAAAGCAATTCGTTGGGCAGGCGGAATCAATGTTGCTGAAACAACCAACCTTGAAATTCCAGTCCTCTCCGCTGAAGGTGTTGTGGCGATGAATCCTGATGTGATCATTGATTTGATGATTGGTGTGAAAGTTATGGCATTAGAAGGGGATGCTGGAGCAGAAGAAAACGATTTGATCAGCGACTGGAAAACGCTTGGTAATGAAGTCAACGCGGTGAAAATGGGAAGAATCTATGTGTTGACGGAAGACTATGCGACAATCCCCGGTCCAAGAACGCCTTTGTTTGTGGAAAAATTATTGGAAATACTACATGG
>JAITIZ010000183.1 GCA_031279215.1 Planctomycetaceae bacterium | reverse complement strand
TAAGTACTTCTGACGGAAGAGATGAAGTATTCACGTCTTTAACGATAACATTTTGCAATCCGTTTTCCGGTTGATAACCGTAATAGGTTACAACACCTAAAGCGTCCCGGCTCCAGCGTAATCGACCCGATTCGTCATAATATTCGTTTGTTACCGCGGAAATACCGGAACCGTTTTGTGTTACCGGAACCGCTTGTTGCATGGTGGTTTTCGTTTTAATGACTTTCTGTTCGGTATCCCAATAAGTATAAGTAAATGTTGTTGTTACACGATCAGACGCAGCACGGTTGGCGGTTTGCGTCGGGTAAATATAAGTTGCGGTTTCCTGCCTGTTACTGTTAAAATCAGATGCCGATACAAAATAAGCGGTGCCGCCAGAACCAACTTTTAATTTGGTGGATGTCCTGTTACCATCCGTATCATACTCAAAAGCATGAATCAAACCTTGGGAAGGTTCCATTGTTGCAAGATCGTTGGTCCAGGTCGAATCCGAAGGATTGAGCGGATTCAAAAACTGCGTTACTAAAGCATTAGAAACAACCAAAGAATGAACGGATGAAGAACGTTGTTCAAGGACTTTACCTGGATTATTGTACGTTTGGGACGTGCAAACCGTATTCAGAGATGAGGCAAGCGGGTTGTCAATAGCAACCCGACGCAATGCAACGCCACGATAATCAAGACCGTAAATCGTGCGTTGAACCGGTGTATTGCCGGAATCGACCGTATCTTCTACAACAAGATACGTAACAACATTTGGAATACCGCTGGAATAATCGGACGGGGCGGGATTGAGACCCATATAATAGTACGTTCTTTTAATTTGCCGCGAAGATAACTGGAAACATCAGAGGAAAAACCGTAATAAATAAATATTTCCTTACTGTCATTACGGGTAAGAACATATTCTTCTGATTCACCAGTACCCCGTTTAACAAGAGTTGCATCAAAATCTACTGGAGCAGTAAAGGTGCCATTCGTTTCAATAAACGTCCTTTTATTGGATGCGCTTTGAACAAAAATAATCTTGTTTTCCGTTTTAAGTAAAACTTGAGATTGATTACCGCCAAGCCAACTATGACCTTGCAAACCAATCAATTCCTTGTCCGCAACACCCGTACTCATATCACTGCTGTAAGTCCGCTTATGATACCAAGACTGAACAAGCGGTGTCGGAAGACTTAAATCAAAAACCGTTTCCGTAACCGAACCGCTTAATAAATGAATCGGATCGGACGTTACAGCAGAGGTTACCGATAACCCCGATTCATGCGACAACGCAGGAATCGGTGACTCCGAATAAACGCCCACTTCGGATGCCAATACGGACAAACCAATACAAAAAAACAAATTAAAAAATACGGCAATATAAACTAAGAACAACACTAATCGTTCTTTAGCCAAATTGAGAAGATAAAGGGGAGATGTCATGGAAATACTCTGGAAGTTAATGGTAAAATAAAAATAAAATAATTAAATGTTTAAAAAGGATATGTTCAAAACGAAATCACAAAATCTATTTGGAAATATCCTGTATTTTGAAGGATGATTCATATTTTTTTATCGTTTTTTGCACCTGTTCCAAACGTTTAACATCATTCTTTTGTTTGGCGTCTGTTTGGTGTTGGTGAAGCGTTTTTAAATAATCTTCCCGACTCCGTTGTTGCCGATATTCACGCGATTTTTCATGCGTTTTTTCAATTTCATCAGCATGAACTAATAATAACTCTAATTCCTCAACTTGTTTCACATCGTTGAATTGTTTTTTTGCATTGGTAATCAAGGATTGGGCTTTTTCATTTTGATTGACTGTAATTAACCTTGCTACAGTTTCTTTTAATGCCCAATAACGATAATCCTCACTTTCCGCAACAAGCATCGCATTCTGAAGTTCCGAAAGAGCTCGCCCCGGCTTTATTATTGGCGGGACAGCAACTTCTTCTGCATACGCTTTCGCCAAACACCAAGTCATTTGTTGATCGCCGGAAATATCTTTGTCTTTTATCGCTTCATTTATTCGTTCAAGGATATGCGACGTCAGATTATTTTCCTTACATGCCCAAATCAAAATATAGGCAAGTGTTAAGTTACAAGTACCATTTTCAAGTTCCAGATGGTTTTGAATCAAATCGTCAATTTCTGCAACATCGGATTTACTCCAAAGACGACCAACACGTCGATAAGGAGTAATATTGTAATCGACATAAGTCCCTTTACCCGCAACATAAGAACCCGGCGTTATCTGAGGTTGCTCATTCAATTCCGACCATTTCAACAGGAAGTTAAGATGACGTTTACCAGGCAACATGTAAACAAAATAGATTTGTTCCGCTATATTTTTGTAAGGGATTTTATCCAATATCTGCTGTTGCGCGGAAATAGCGTCAATGAGAACAATTCGCTCTGAAGCAGTCATGGACGACAACAATGTCGATAAACCCTGTTCCGCAAAATAGGCAACATCTTCCTTCTTTAAAGTACGAAAGAAATTATCACTGCTAAGATAAGGGAGAACTTTTTTTACAATATCCTTTTGGAAAGAAGAATAACTGTTAATAATCACTCCCTGATCCCAAATGAAATTGACCGCATCATCAATACGATTGGCAACTTTGCGTGTCAAGGTCGAATCGCCAAAATACTCGGCAGACAAACCGCGTTGTTTTTCAAGAGGTTGCGAAAAAACCTCTTTGGGAACAATCTGTTGCTCAATGGCTTCAGATTCCCACATTAATACGGCAACAGGATATCCCATCGGATAATTTTGTCGCAATACGACATTTTTCATATCGTGACTGTATTCCAGAAGAAAATTAGTTGGAGTACCCGCTTCCAAAACAACAGGAACACTTTTAAAAGAAATTTCTTCAGCATTCGTATTAGAGATTCCATCTCTTTCATTAGTTACGGCAATTTCCGTGTCCATTACTAAATTACCGTCAATCCATAATTTCATTGTCCCATTAGTATAGGTACGAAGTTGTTCAAAAATATACTGCCCACTGGCTGGAGCAGTAATTTTACCCGTCCAACGAACAGACATGTTTTTTTTATCTAACCAATCAGAAGCCTGAAGAGAAGAAAGCAGCTCAATATGTTCCCGCCATGTGAGTTTATCCCAAGAATGACTTTTGAACCAAGACGCCGCAAGGCTTGCTCTTTTATCTGTATTGGCGATTGTTTCAACATTTTTACTGAGTTCATTGAATTGAGACAACAAAGACTTATCTGTTTGTTGCGAAAATGTCTGTG
>JAITIZ010000504.1 GCA_031279215.1 Planctomycetaceae bacterium | reverse complement strand
TTAGAATTGACAACAGATGAGAAATTATTGATAATATTGAAGATTTATGAAAACTTTTGGAACTGTATTTTATTTATAATTATTCAGTGGTGATTTTATTTTTCCTTCTTAAGGGAACTTCTAAAAACTCATTTTTTTAGGAACGCAGGCGTCTCGCCTGCACTTTTTATAGGCAATGTGCAGTCGAGACGACTGCGTTCCTGATGTTTTTAGAAGTTCCCTTAAGGGAATTTCTAATAACCAGAATTGTTATTAAATAGTTATTTTTATTTAAGCGGTTTTGTTATGAGTTTTTATTCTTTTGTTTTTCAAGATTCCTAAAGCCCCAATTACTCAAACCAATGTCTTTATCAATTATTAATGGTCATATTATTGATCCGAGTCAAGAGATTGATCGGATTGGTAATCTTCGGGTGCATGGGGGTAAAATCGCAGCGTTTGATGTTTCTCCGGTTGCGGGTGATATTATTTTTGATGCTTCGGACAAGATTGTTGTTCCGGGTTTGATTGACATGCACGTTCATCTCCGCGAACCCGGCTGCGAAGAAGATGAAACAATTGAAACCGGCACCAAAGCTGCAATTCATGGCGGTTTTACAACAATTGCCTGTTGTCCCAACACGATTCCGCCAATTGATTCTCAGGCTATTGTCGAATTTATTCAGCAGCAAGCGGCACGAAGTAAAAATTGTAATGTTTATGTAATTTGCTGTATCAGCAAAAATCGCGAAGGTAAAGAGTTAGCGGAACTGGGGCAACTTTTCAAAGCCGGAGCAGCGGCATGCAGTGATGACGGTCTTCCGGCAGAAGATGCCGAATTAACACGCCGTGCATTAGAATATTGTTTGATGTTTGACAAACCGCTTTTGAGTCATCCCGAAATAACTTCATTGACCAAAGGCGGTATTATGCACGAAGGGATGGTTTCATTGCTGCTTGGTTTGCGCGGTATGCCTGTGGCGGCAGAAGATGTTATGGTAGCGCAAGATATTACATTGGCGGAGATTACGGGCGGACGGCTTCATGTAATGCACGTCTCAACCGAAGGAGCAGTTTCCGCAATCCGCCGAGCAAAACAACGCGGAATTCGTGTAACCGCGGAAGTAACTCCGCATCATTTGACCTTAACCGACGAAACTCTTAAATCTTTCGATTCAAACTTCAAAATGAACCCGCCGCTCCGAAGTCAAGAACATGTTGATGCATGTATTGAAGGATTGCGCGACGGAACAATTGACGTCATCGCTTCCGATCACGCCCCGCACGCCGCCGAAAAAAAAATGAGAGAACTCGATCAAGCTCCTTTCGGTATTATTGGTCTGGAAACAACTCTTGCTGTTGTTATTACAAAATTAATCCGAACCGGTATTATGAATTGGACAACTCTTGTCGAAAAAATGTCTCTGAATCCGGCAACTATTCTTAATATTCCAAAAGGAACCTTGAAGATCGGGGAAGATGCTGATATTACAATTATTGATCCGGAAGTAAGACGGATTGTGCAAGTTGCTGATTTTCATTCAAAAAGTAAAAATTCACCTTATCTTGGTTGGGAACTTTTTGGTAATGCTGTTGCTGTTTTTGTTGCGGGGCAACGCCGTAAATAAATCTTGCCCGCAGATCACAACAATAAATATGATACTTCACACAGTTATAAAAAAGCCGTAATCTATTAGTGGAATTATTATTTAAGTTTAAAAAGGTCTTCGCCCTGAAAGGGCAGTATATGTTGTGAATCAAATAAGTATGTTGCTCTTTCAGGGCGAAATGGTTGTTGGTGATTTGAACCCTACCCGTTGGGTAGAGCCGGCTTATATTGCCCTTTCAGGGCGTAAGAAAAAAGATCATGGCGGGGCAAGCCCCGCCGTTAACAACGGGGTTTACCCCATGAGAGTGGTTACAAAATAAAAATTCCACTGATATATTACAAAAAGTCTTGTTTAAGAACAAAAGTATTGCGCCTGCACAGAATAATAGAATATCATAAGGGAACTTCTAAAAACCTAATGTAAAAATTTATTGTTAGAAGGAACGCGGTCGTCTCGACCGCATTTTTAGGAGTTTTTTTTGTAAAAAAACAGGGCAGGCGAGACGCCTGCGTTCCTCCTAATATTACTTTTTAGAAGTTATCATAATATTTTGTTGTTATTGCGGGCGGGATGTCCGTGTTCCTAAAAAAGAGGATTTTATTACCGTTCAATATATATCCGCAAAATTATATCAAGAACAATTACGAATATTTTATGTCTTCAGAACCGGACAACATTCAGGATATTTCTTCAGACGAAGCCATTTTGCTCGAATACCTTGACGGCGAATTATCATTGCAGGATCGTCAACATGTTGAAAAACGTTTGGCAGCGGAACCGGAATTTCGAGAACAATTGACGCAACTCGAAGAAAGTTGGAAACTTTTGGATCTGCTGGAACAGAATGAAATTAACAAAGAAATGGTCGAATCAACTCTTGAAACGGTTATTCTTTCGGAAGAACAAACTATTGCCAAAATTCAACACCAAACATTATGGAAGTTTTCAGGAAAAATGGTTTTGGCGGGAATTTTTCTTTTTTTACTGTTTGGTATTTCTTTTCATTTGGGCGAACATTTAGCGCCGGATAAAAATTTTTGGCTTCGGACGGCATTGCCGATTATTGACCGGTTGGACATGTATTTAGCGGTGGTTGATGATGATCCGGAATTGCTTCAATTATTGGCGGAGCGGCGTCTTTTTTTGCCTCCGCTTCCTGCCGGCGCAAAACCAATTGATCCCAGAGAATACCGTCCATCATCTTCTGTTCGGATTTTGGATTCTCTGACCGTTTATCATCCGTCATTCACAGAACTAAAACGACGCGTCAAACGAATTGAAAATCTTGATGAATCACTGTACAACCGCTTTTACAATAATTGTAAAAAATTCCAAGACCTTTCTTGGGATAAAAAACAAAAACTCAAGAATTTACATGAAAGTATTGAACAATCGCCGCGCCGTTATGAATTATTTCAAACCCTCCAAAATTATTATAACTGGCGCAAATCGCTTCAATCATACGAAAAAATCGATTTACGCCGCCCGCTTCCAGCAACAGAACGAGTTGAACAAATTGCGGCATTGAAAAAACGCTTAGACATCAATCAACCGGAAACTATTACCGTACCGCTTTTGGCTGAAATACTTCAATTAAATGCCGATCTCGCCAACATGTTAGACAGCCTTTCCCTGCAAGAAAAAGAAATACTGCTCAATACCAATCCCGCTCAAACAATTGGGATTTTGTTGAAACGACTCGATACAGAAAAAAATAAATAACCTAATCAATCAGCAGAATAATCGTAAATAACAACCGGTAACTTCTAAAAACTAATATTAGAAGGAACGCAGGCGTCTCGCCTGCCCTGTTTTTTTACAAAAAAACCCCTAAAAATGCGGTCGAGACGACCGCGTTCCTTCTAACAATAAATTTTTACATTAGGTTTTTAGAAGTTCCCTAATATTAGAAGGAACGCAGGCGTCTCGCCTGCCCTGTTTTTTTACAAAAAAACACCTAAAAATGCGGTCGAGACGACCGCGTTCCTTCTAACAATAAATTTTTACATTAGGTTTTTAGAAGTTCCCTTAATCAACACGGCCCTGAAAGGGCATTAGGATTATAGCCCGCCCCAACGGGGTGGGTAAACAATACCAACCTAAACCGAAGCCCTGAAAGGGCAGTATAATAGTTGAGAGTGGATAGTGTCGCAATCGGATTACTACCAAAACGGTAATCATTCCGCATGCGACACTATCCACTCTCAACTCTCCACTCCCAACTACAGTATGTTGCCCTTTCAGGGCGTTTGTTTTTGGGGAAATCTTAAACCCGCCCCGTTGGGGCGGGCTATAATCCTAACGCCCCTAGCAGGGCTAATATAAAAAATAAAAATTTCACTGATATATTACGAAATTTTAGCAACCCCTTTATTGAATATGAGATATTTTTAACTAAAATTAGAACATTCAGAATCGGAAATAAAAATTCCACCCCCCCAATAGAACTTTTCAAACCAAAATCGGGACTTTTCAAACTAAAATTGGGACTTTTCAAACCAAAATTGGGGCTTCCCAAACCAAAATTGGGACTTTTCAAACGGAAAATGGGACTTTTCAAACGGAAAATGGGACTTTTCAAACGGAAATTGGGGCTTTTCAAACCAAAATTGGGACTTCCCAAACTAAAATTGGGGCTTCCCAAACCAAAATTGGGGCTTCCCAAACCGAAATTGGGGCTTCCCAAACCGGAATTGGGGCTTCCCAAACCGGAATTGGGGCTTCCCAAACCGGAATTGGGGCTTCCCAAAACAGAATTGGGGCTTCCCAAACCGGAATTGGGGCTTCCCAAAACAGAATTGGGGCTTCCCAAAACAGAATTGGGAACTCCCAAATCGGCAATGGGAACTCCTAAAATTGTTATAAACCGACCTATTTAACTTTTATTTTTAACAATTTCTAATGACAAACACACACGATTGGCTTCCATCAAATCACGAAGCCTTATATGATCAGGCGATGGTAACTTGGATGTATCTTCAGGCTGCCGAGACTCGCACTCGAATGGGATTGGCGTCAAGCACTGCTCAGGGGCAATGGTTTGACACGGAATTTGCACAGGGTTTTTATAATTTTCAGAGTGCGTTTGAGGCTTGGAAAGACCCGGCACAACGGACTCCGATTAAAATAGAAAAACTCAAAGAAGCAGAATCGGTATTCCGAACAACTTATCGGAAATTTTATACCGGTTTTCTAAAAGAGAGTCCTTTGGTTATGGATGATGATCTTGTTGCAATGGGCATGCCTTCCCGCACCAGCGGACATGTTCCCGCTCCAGTGGCAACAACTTATCCCGATTTTGATATTGACAGCGGAACAATTCGCCGGTTGAGTATTCATTTTTATGATCAAGGGAAGAAAAAAACAAAGGCAAAACCAAAAGGACAACACGGTGCCGAAATCCGTTGGGCAATCCTCGACGCCCCGCCAACAAAAATCAATGATTTAATTAACTCCTCCTTTGATACGCGTTCCCCGCTCACATTAGACTTTGAAGAAAACCAACGCGGAAAAAATGTCTATTTCTGCCTAAGATGGGAAAATACCCGCGGTGAAAAAGGTCCTTGGAGCGAAATTATCGGGGCAATTATTCCGTAAAGGCATGTGGGAACTTCTAAAAACCTAATGTAAAAATTTATTGTTAGAAGGAACGCGGTGGTCTCGACCGCATTTTTAGGCGTTTTTTGTAAAAAAAACAGTGCAGGCAAGACGCTTGTGTTCCTCCTAATATTACTTTTTAGAAGTTATCATGTGAATATTCCGTAAAAATAGGTGAATATTAAGAGTTGTGAGTTGCCGGAACGGTGAGTGATTGAATTGTTGTGATTTATGTGATTGGGGAGTTGATTACAAAAATCACGGCTCATACATTATGCGGTAATAAAAGAGTCTTTTTTAGGAACGCAGGCGTCTCGTCTGCATGGAATGAGGGAATCTCATAACATTATGTTATGATTGCGGGCGGGATGTCCGTGTTCCTAAAAAAGACTCTTTGTAATTATCAATGGAATTTTCGTTTTGTGAGCACGCTCACGATTTTTTTCCTGCGTCCTGCAAGGGTAATCTATTTAGCGGAGAGTTGATAATGGACAGTGTTGCATGCGGAAATTTGCTGGAATGGTTTATAAATCCGCTTGCGGCACTCTCCGCGATCAACTCTCCGCTGTCAACTGCTAACAGCCCTTTCGGGGCAAAGACTTTTTTGAATTCAAACAAAAATTCTACTAATATATTACGATTTTTTTTATGTCTGATTTAATTATTAATGTTTCGGGTTTGCGCGGGGTGATTGGTGAGACCTTAACGCTTGATGTTGCCATGCGTTATGTTGCGGCGTTTTCTGCGTCGATGCCGTCGGGGACTTTTGTCATCACCCGTGACAGCCGGCCTTCAGGAACAATTTTGGCGGATGTGATTCATGCTGTTTTGAATGCGGCAGGGCGTTCTACGATTGATGCCGAAATTGCCGCAACTCCAACAACCGGTATTTTAATTCGCCAATTCGGAGCTGTTGGAGGTATTCAGGTTTCCGCATCGCATAACCCCATCGAATTTAACGGAATCAAATTGTTTTCGGGTGAAGGCAGGGTGATTCCCCAAAAAGAAGGTGCCGCTATCTTAGAATATTACCGAAATGGAAAAACCGTATGGGTTCCTCACAACCAAATCGGTACACAAACAATTTGCAAAAATACAATCTCAACACATCGTAAAATGATTATGCAAACGGTTGATGTTGATGCGATTGTTGAGCGGAAGTTCAAGGTGTTACTCGATGCCAATCATGGTGCCGGAGCCATGCTTGGGGATTGGCTGCTTGAAAGTCTGGGGTGTGATGTTATTATTCTCGGTGAAGAACCCAGCGGGCAATTTCTGCATACACCGGAACCAACTGCTGAAAATCTTATTGATATTTGCAATCTTGTTAAAGAGTTGAATGTTGACATTGCTTTTTGTCAAGACCCGGATGCCGACCGTGTTGCAATTATTGACGCTAACGGCCGGTATGTCGGTGAAGAATACACAATCACGCTTTGTCTAGAACATCTTTTGCGAATATCAGAAAATCCCAAACATCCATCTCATAGAAAAAAAGGAGCTGTTGTTATTAACTGTGCTACAAGCCGAATGAATGAAGATATTGCGAACAAATATGGTGTTCCGATTTTCCGCAGTGCGGTGGGTGAGGCGAATGTGGTTGATTTAATGCTTGAGAAAGAAGCCATGTTTGGCGGTGAAGGCAATGGCGGCCCGATTGATCCTAAAGTTGGTCTTGTTCGGGACAGTTTTGTCGGAATGGCCCTCATTCTCGACGCAATGACCGCAACCCGCAAAACAGTTGCACAACTCGTTGACGAATTACCGCAATATGTGTTAGTTAAACAGAAAATCAATGCCGATCTCGCCAATGTCCCAGAAATACTCGATAAAACCGCTAAAACATTTCGGCATTTACCGTGTAACCGTTTGGATGGATTACGAATTGATCATGGCGATGCGTGGGTTCTTTTACGCAGCAGTAATACCGAACCAATTATCCGAATCTTTGCCGAAGCACCAACAAATGATTATGCCAATCGACTCTGTAATGAAATCGTGAGGCTGGTAAACAGTTAAACGTGTTGTAAGCGGGGTTATTATCGTTATGGTTGCAATCCGCACGCAACACCGCCAACAATAACCGCCTATTTGATCCCCTAGATTACACCAATTTTCGTAGATTGTTACCGAGAATTGTAGATTTTTAGAAATTCCCTCAATTCTTTGGTGTTCTCGTAATTGCAAAAAAGTAACGCAGACCAATTGCCCATAACCCAAGAACAGTTCCAAAAGACGTCGTGATAAATGCAATAGTTACACTATCGCTTAAGTGATAACTATAACCAACACAATTACCAAAACCAAGAAGTGTAATAGTCAAACCTGTAAAAGTTAACCATATAATAGAAATGATTTGTAATCGGAAAATCAATTTTTTTCGCATCTCTTTATTTTCTTCTAATATCATCCTTTCTAACTCGCTTAATTTTTTTTCTTCATGGAGTTTGGCTTCTGTCAACAACGGAAAATTGGTTTTATTCGGTTGCTCTTGTTCCTGCGCCTGAGTAATATCTAATTTTTCGTGGGTCATAATATAAAATGTTTATAGATAAAGCCGTCTAAACCGAATAACGTCAGTAGATACTCCAAAAATTCGGGAAAGTTGTTCATCGTCCGCAAAAGAAAATCTATCCAAATATCTTTGAAGCATCATCGTAGGCACTAAAAGATTTGCCGCAAAACAATTGGCTTCTTGTTCTATCGGAGTATTTTTTTGTTTTGTCGGATCTCTAAACAGACATGTGTATTCCGTTCCGTCCAAATCGTGTCCAAGTAAATAATGACCCAATTCGTGAGCAATAGTAAAGTTTTGTCTTGCCGGTGAATCTTCGCCATTGACGGCTATCGTGTTTTTCGACACATCAATAAATCCGGCAACTTCTTTATATTCCAGTTTAAAAATGTAATAACGTACATCCAATTCATAAGACTCTGCCAATTTTTGCGCAACAACTGGCGGTTCAACAATAAGATTGCCTTCCAGCACTTCCTTAGCTTTATTTTTTGCCGCATTAAAGTTTGGAAATGTTAAGCTCATGTTTTTTTCTCCTGTTTACTCGTGCATGATATCCATTGAACGGTAACAAAGGTATTTTTTTAAAAACACAGGCGTCTCACCCGCAATAACAACTGTATTCCTAAAAAAGACTTTTATAACCGCATAAAGTATATAGTAAAGATATTTAACTGCCTTTGACTTTACCACATTTTCAGGAGTGTTGTCAAGTAACGGTGTTTCACTACAATCAAAAAAACTTCTACCGAATTTGTGGTAAATCCGAATGTTTTAATTTTGAATTTAGGTAATTATTCAATAGCGATCTTATTATTTATCATTAGGCACATAATTATAGGATTGTCTGCCCTTGTATCTTCAATCCTGATATTCGATCTTGTTATGAATTATTTTTTGAGGTTATCAAGCGGCTTTTGGTATTTCGCGTGAATCGGAAAGGCGAATCGAAGATTGTTCGTCAATCACTTGTTCAACACGAACATATAAAAGTGAATGACCAAGACATTTTCCATTGAGATCAAATATCTTCAATATCTGATCCGAAGCCGACCAAATCGCTGTAAATTCTTTTGACGTAAAACGATAACCGTAAAAAGAATCGCCAAGTAATAAAATCTGCTGCCCCATCGCCCCCTCAGAAAAAAAACCGTATTGATAAGCCGCATGACGAACAGATTGAAGAACCTTGTCGATTTCCTGAACTCCAGACATCAATAATACTCCTGCTTTTATTCTTCAAAATTATAAGGATTGTAATGAAAAAAATAAATATTCCACAAATGATAGTATCGTCATAAAAAGAAATTTGATTCTTTGTTTTCTTTTTAAAAATTTATTTTTTCAATTTTCATTTTCGATGAAAGATGTATAATATCTAAATAATTCTTGAAAATATTAAAATTATCAATCGTCAAGGTTACCGTAAATTAATAAAACCGGCTATTTTCTGCATGTTGTATTATTTCACCCGATAAAATGTTTTATGCGTCTATTTTTTCCCGGTAAAAGCAAGTTGGTTAAAAAAAATCTTTCCGTATTCAAACGGCGTTCCTTGAATTTGGAATTGTTAGAACAACGTGAATTTCTTTCTGTTGCTCCGCTCACACTTCCAGATTATTCAGCAATTACAGTTGACTGGTTTGAATCGTTAGAACCCCAAAATCCCAACTCCGCACCAATTACAACACCAATTACAACACAAATTACATCAGCAATTTCAGAATTAACCGATTCCGATAATACTGATTCAGATAATACAGTTGCGGATAATACGGTTGCGGATCAAATTGCTAACCAATGGATTGTTCAACTGAATCAGCAAGTTGTGCAAGCCGCAACATCTGTTGCGTCAATTGCTGAACAACTTGCATCTTTTGGGATTACGGTTTTGAGCGGTTTGGGAAGTCCCGGTCTTCTTCTCACACAAACGGAAAATCCCGAACAATTTGAAATTCTAACCGATTCCAATTACTTTGATTTTTGGCAGCCGAATTATGTGGTTACAACATTGGGGGTTGCGCAAGAAGTAAACGATCCTGATATTAGTAAACAATGGGCGCTTGATTCAATTGATGTGAGTACGGCTTGGAATGTTTCGGATGGGAGCGGAGTGGTTGTTGCGGTTCTCGACAGCGGGACAACCTTGACACATCCCGATTTATACGACAACATCTGGATCAATACAGAAGAAATTGTTGGCGACGGACTCGATAATGACGGTAATGGTTTTATCGATGATATTAACGGTTGGAACTTTGTTTCGGGAAACGCTAATGTTACCGACACGGATGGACATGGAACGCATGTTAGCGGAATTATTGGAGCAATGCGTGATAATGGGGTTGGCGGTGTTGGGGCATCTCCGGGAGTACAGATTTTGCCGGTCAAGGTGATTTCCGGTTCGACCGGTTCCACCGCGAATATCGTTTCGGCAATAAATTACGTCATTGATTTGAAATCCTATGGTGTTAGTGTTGCGGTTATTAATATGAGTCTTGGATATTACTCCGAAGACGCCGCCGTCGGTAAGGCAATCGAAAACGCCGGAAATGCCGGAATAGTGGTTGTCGCCTCCGCAGGAAACAACGGCACCAATAACGATGCCAAATTCCATTATCCGTCTGGATATAATTATCTCGATAATCTGATTGCTGTTGCGTCCGTTGACCAAAACGCCCAACTGGCAAGCAACAGTAATTACGGACAAACAACTGTTGATTTGGCAGCACCGGGAGTTTCTATTTATAGTACAACAAAAAATGGTGCTTACGGTTTGATGTCGGGAACAAGTATGGCGGCACCGTTTGTTTCTGCTGCGGCAGCAATTCTTGCAGCCAATGATCCGGAATTGTCTCCGGCGGAAATTAAAACACGAATTATTAACTCCGCCGAATCATTACTCAATCTTTCCGGAAAAGTAGTTAGCGGCGGACAACTGAATTTAGCGGATATTTTTATTTCAAATAAACCGTCTTCGCTTGAATCTCCAACCAATCTTTCAATTACGGCTGTTGCGAATTCTTCGGTAACTCTGCAATGGCGGGACAATTCCCGAAATGAGACGGGATTTGAATTACAATATTCAACCGACAACGGCAATACCTGGACTTCGTCCGCCGACAACCCAACCGCCAACCAAATACAGATTTCCATTTCGATTACTGCCGGAATTTCCTATCAATTCCGAATTCGTGCCGTCAATGAAACCGGCAATTCCGATTGGTCAAATACCATAACAATGCCGATTGAAAAACCGGTAAAACCGATAACACCAAACGGTCTTAAAATAACAGTGTTGGATTCACAAAGTATTGTTGTTTCGTGGAAAACCGTTTCCAATGCCGTAACGTATCGAGTTGAGCGTTCCCTTTCGTCGAGCGGCAGTTGGAGTGAAGTTTATTCCGGTAACGATTTATCTTTTACGGACACCGGACTCAATTCAAATACCAAATATTTTTATCGGGTTTACGCTTTGAATTATTATGTTTCGTCGGGAGCCAGTTCGGTTATTTCGGCAACTACCAAAGCGGAAATTCCTGCAACACCGTCAAATATTAGTGCTTCGGCGATTAATTCCGCAACGGTACGGATTTCATGGGATACGGCAGTTCACGCAACCAATTACCGTGTCGAATTTTTCGATACCGCTAAAAAACAATGGACATCAATCGGAACAACCGTTTCAAATTCATTTCAACACAATAATCTTAAAAGTTCGACAACATATCAATACAGGGTTATTGCTATCAGCAAGGCGGGAGAATCGCTTCCGTCGAATACCGTAACCGCTTCAACACCGGTTGCGTTGCCGAATGCCCCCGCCAATTTGAAAGGAACCGTTCTTGACTCCTCAACTATTGACTTAGTCTGGAAATCTGTGGACGGAGCAAGTTCTTATCGTTTGGAATATTCATTGACAGGAAAAACAGGCGATTGGAAAAAACTTAGCAGTTCGGTGATTACCGGAACCAGCGGGAAGGCGGTTAATCTTGCTGCCGGAATGAAATATTATTTTCGGGTCTTTGCTCTGAACGAAGCCGGAGAATCAAAGTCTTCAAATATTTTGACTCTTACTACGCCGGCTCTTGCGCCGGTTTCGGCTCCAAACGGTTTAACCGTTCAAGCGGTTAATGATACCAAAGTTCAAGTATTCTGGAACGCCGTCGAAAACGCAACACAATATATTGTGGAACGTTCCGCCGATGGAAATGTTTGGCGAAAAGTGTCAACCGTTTCCGCTGTTTCAACAGAAGTAACCGTATCCGGTCATAAGGCAACAACAACCTATTATTATCGTGTTACGGCAACAAGCAAGGCAGGAACAAGTGATCCTTCTCAATCCGTTGTCGTAACAACAAGATTCAAAACACCGTCCGTTCCGAGAATTACTGTTTTGAATAACAGTTCCGTCAAAATTACCTGGAGTTTAATCAAGGGAGCTTCCGGTTACCGGATTGAACGTTCTTTGGAAGATTCTATTCTTTGGGAATCCGTAACGCAATCGGATGTGCCGGAAAATGTTAAGGAATGGATTGATACAAATTGTGATCCGAACACTGTTTATCAATACCGGATTGTTGCATTAGGAACTGATGCCGCCGTTCACTCGGAAGCGTCAAAATCAAAATCCGTTACCACCGCTCCGGCAACACCAACCGATCTTTCTGTTACGGAAGTTTTGGATAAACAAATTACTCTGACTTGGGACACTGTTGAAGGAGCTCAAAGTTATCTTGTCGAAAAATTCAACGGAACACGTTGGGTTTCTGCCGGAACTTCAAAAACAACAGAATTAACCGTCAAATCATTAAAAGCCGAATCAAAATATGAATTTCGTGTTCTTGCTGTTGGAAAAACCGGAAAATCGCTTGCCGGAACACCTATTACGGTAACAACAGCTATTGCGATTCCGCCGACACCAAGTAAACTCAAAGCCTTCGCTGTTGATTCGGATACTATCGCCTTAACCTGGAACGCCGCCGCCGGCGCAACAGAATATCAAATCATGAGATATGATACCGCACAAAAAATATGGGAACCAATCGCAACAACATCCAATTTATCATACATTGATAATGGCTTAGATTCTTCGGTGCGGTATTCTTATCAAGTTTGGGCGTCCAACTCGACCGGTCAAAGCCGAAGTGCCGCAAAAACAAATACAACAACATTACTCGCCTCCAACAACACGCTTATTCCTGATGTGTTGCTCTTGGAATCTGTTACGGCAAAAACATTAAAACTTTCTTTTGACAGTCCGTATTCAGGACAAGTAACTTACCGGATTCAATGGTCGCTTGATGGAACATTGTGGGATGCTCAAAAGAAATTCACAATAACCAAAAATTCTGTAAAAAATATTGTCTCACTAACCGGTTTGTCATCGGCAACTTCTTATTATGTTCGGATCCGAATGGAAACAGGAACTCAAGTGTCATCATGGAGTTCTGTTGCAATCTTTTCGACAACATAATTAAAGATAAAATATTCGGGCTAAAGACGGTTCCCTCAAACAAAGATGTATTTTTTCATTTTTTCCAAGACAATAGCAAAATCAAGCGGTTTGCCAATGTGATCGTTCATACCAACCGCAAGACATTTTTCAATATCTTCACGAAAAACATTCGCGGTCATTGCCACAATAGGAATTGTTTGAGCTTTGGGTAAGTCCAACGCACGAATCGCTTTAGTGGCTTCTACTCCGTCCATTTCCGGCATCTGCATATCCATAAGAATCATGTCATATTGATCCGGAAAAGCTACAAATTTTGCCAATGTCTCCAGACCATTTTCCGCACAATCAATCTGAACTTTGGTAATTGCCAATTGAGCTCTGACAATTTCACGGTTAATTTTCACATCTTCCGCCAACAAAATCCGTTTTCCTTCAAAAATACCTTCGTGGATTTCTTGTTTTTGATCGATATTCTCTTTAATACCAAGATAACTGTTCAGACAATTGACAATCATTGAAGCAAACACCGGTTTCTGCAAAAAACGATTAACCCCTGCCGCACGCGCCTCCGTTTCAATAAGACTCCATTCTGTCGCAGAAATCATCACAATAACCGAAGGATCCGTTCCGTGTTTCTTAATTTGACGTGTCAACTCAATACCATTCATCTCCGGCATCTTCCAGTCAATAAAATAAATATCATAACTTCCCTTCGTATTGATTAATTGATACGCTTCCTTTCCTGATGTTGCCACATCACAATAAATATGGAGCTTTTCCGTAAGAAGCGAAAAATATTCCAAGACCTCAGGCGAATCGTCCACCACCAATAAACGAAGATTATCAATAGCAACTCCAGACCGTAAATAATTTGTATTTTCATGACTTTTGCGTTTTGCTTGAATTGTAAACGTAAAGGTAGAACCTTTATTGGGTTCGGATTTGACCCAGATTTCTCCTCCCATTATTTCGACAATTTTTTTGGAAATTACCAACCCCAATCCGGTTCCGCCAAACTTACGGAATGTACTGCTGTCCGCCTGAACATAAGAATTGAACAACCGCGTCAACTGTTCCGGCGCAATACCAATTCCCGTATCGGTTACTTCAAACTTGATCACACAAACATCATCGTGTTCCTCTGAAAGTTCCGCATTCAAACGAATTAAACCGCCTTCCGGTGTAAATTTAACCGCATTGGCAAGAAGATTGGTCAAAACTTGCGAAAGACGTTGTTCATCGGTTTCGATGACCGCCGGCAAATACGGATCCACCCGCACCACCAATTCCTGATGACGTTCCTCAACACGAAAATTAACAATATTAGCAACCCGTTGCAGAATTTTTTCCAAATAACAATCCACATAAGATAATTCAAATTTATTGGCTTCAATTTTAGACATGTCCAAAATGTCATTGATAACACCAAGTAAATGTGTTGAGGCTTCCTCAATTTTGGAAAGACAATACATTCTTTTTTCATTGTCATCGGAAGAGATGGCAATGGTTGTCATTCCGATAATTGCGGTCATTGGTGTTCGGATTTCGTGTGACATATTGGAAAGAAACGTGCTTTTTGCCAGATTGGCTTGTTCGGCTTCGATTTTTGCCTGTTCCGCGCTCTCCTGCATCCGGCGAATTTCCGTAATATCGTATAACATCACAATCGAACCCTCAAAATCAATCTCCGAATAACGTACCGAAACAAATTGAAGGTTGTAGCGTCTTATTCCTTTTTTGTCGATGTCGAGACTGACTTCATATTCTAATGACCCCTGTGATTGTGCAATCGTACACAACCGAGATTCCAACTCATCGACCCATGTTTTATCGGCGAATTGATAAAAAACTTCCCGAAATGGTTTTCCCTGAATCGACGCAAAATAAGGAATCTCCGCTTGGATCAGAAATGTTTTTGTGCAATACGCAATACAAGCATCTTTATCCAATAAAAGAATCACATTGGGGCTATTTTCCAGCAGTAATTTTATGTATTGTTCTTGTTTCCGTTTTTCCAACGCGTGCATTGCCGAAATATTGGCAACCGATGCCGCCGCCGCTTTATTACGCTCAAACGCCAACTGTAAACGCGTAATCTGTCGAGAAAGTTTGGTGTTTTCTTTTTGAAGTTCCTGAATCTGTTTTTGTAAGTTTTCGGTTGACATGTTAATCTTTCAAAATCGTAAATACAATTCACACAAAATTAGTTGATAGTTAAGAGTTGATAGTTAAGAGTGGATAGTTGATAGTGGACAGTGGACAGTTGATAGTGGACAGTTGATAGTTGATAGTGGACAGTTGATAGTGGATAGTTGAACAGTGTTCCCAATATCTCTATTGTTCTTTTGGTCCCTAATTATTGTGCGTTGCTATTCACTATCCACTATCCACTACTCAAAACACCATAACGGTATAAGTTAAATTATGAAATCGATTGATAATTTTTTGTTGTTGGTTGTAGGTGGGACAGATTTCGCCGCCGCTGTAAATTAGTGTAAAAGGGATTTTATCACCGACAATTTCCAATGATTTTTTGATTTCATCTTCAGTGTTGGGAATAATAACCAACGAGCGGGTAAAACAGGGGATTGCGATCATTCCATTGGCTCCGTTTTTTTCAACATCATCGAGTGCTTGCCGCAAGGTGATTTCGGCGGTTTCGATAATACTGTTGTAATCAATTTCGGCAAACGTAATTTGTGATCCGACCGGAATTTCACCGCCGCAATAAGCACCATTGGCTGAAACATCGTACATACTGTACGCAACAGGAACCGTTCCATCGCCAAAATCCACCAAAAACGGAAACATACTAACTGCCGCCAGTTTACTGGTTTGAACACCAATGCTTTTGAAATATTCGATGACGGGAAGGTTATTGATTTTTTTCACCAAATATTCGGACGCATCCGTAACAACAGCATATTGCCGTACTATATTGCGTGTAACGATTGAAGTTGTGTAGAATCTTGGTTGAATGTTTCCGTGCATGAACAACAAAACCATTTTACGAAGATGCGGTTCGTTATTGCGGAAGATGTAACTGGATTCGTATTTTAGCGAGGTATCATTAGAAAGTGTGCCGAAAATTGGGATCCCGTTGCTCAATTGATCAAGTTTTTTGAGAATTTTGTGTCCGCTTACATTTGTTGTAATCGGTCCCAACAAAAAAATAAGCGACGGATCTTTTTCTAATTTTGAGGCATCGGCATAAACATTTTCAACAACAGAATCGAAATTTTCGGGAAAGATCGGTTCGGAAATTGCGGTTGTGAAGGTAACCTCGTTGCTGGTCAATACTGTCAAACTTAATTGTTCCATTCCGCCGCGGGCATTGACCGCGCTTCCCTGAACCGCACAGCCAATCAGTTCAAAAGGAAGTTCCTTACAAAGAGCCTCAATCGTTCCATTTTCAATAAACTCAAAATAACAAGCAATAATACCAATTGTATTTTTGAGTAATTTTTTATCTTTGAGTTGTTCCGTAATCTCTTTTACGGCAAGATCAATATCATCAACTTCGTTAGTAAAAACACTAAACATTGTAAACATTAAGTTCTCCTTCAAATTTACATAATAAAGGTTTTACGTACCTATTTCGTAGAATATTTATTTTTAACACGAAACGAAATACACGGAAAGTAGGGAAAACCAATACAATTCTTTATACAAATCCAGATTCCTTGCAACCTACTATTTTGTTTGTTTCAATTCCAATCATTCTTATTAAATCATCAATCAATTGATTAGAAATTTTATTTGAAACTCAATAAAAAAAGAGTTCACAAAAATACATTGATGTTGTTAGGAATGATCATTTGTATTCCGTGTTTAAAAATTACTGAATAGTTACGGTTTTACAGTAATAAAAATCTTATTGCGAAATATTTCCAATCTTCTATCTTCAATGGAAAACTTCGCTAATTCTACCATTAGGCGGTGTACAATGTCAAGAGCCCAAAGTAGTATTCGATAAGTTAATAGTTAGTTGATAGTTGATAGTGGAGAGTGGAGAGTGTCGCAAGCGGATTACTACCTAAATGGTAATAATTCCGCTTGCGACACTCTCCACTATCAACTATCAACTCTCCACTATCAACTACTTTACACCTGCCATTGCGTCGGCATACTCGCCAACTTGCTCTGTTGACGGATGGAAATGGAAAACCAACCACGTACAACACAATGACAAACCCAACTGGTGTAATGTTTCGGCGAAATGTTGCCTACATCTTTCTGGTTTGATGTAAGTTTTTGTATTGCAAAGACTTATAAAAACATGTAAGCGGCTGTTCACTGCCCCGTTCACTCCTCAAAACGGCGTTGTTCACCGGGGACAGGAATTGACGTAAACTATTGATTATAAATAAGTTATGACTAATTTTAATGCAAAATTGTATCGGAAATCTTGTTAGTAACATGTGTTGAGTGGTAACAATCAATAGGCTAAAATAACGAAAACCAACGCCTAATCCACACGTTTTCGTCATAAAATCAATGATGAATACGTGAAGGAAAAGGAATTCTACTGCCAAGACGCTTCAAAAAATCAACGAAACACACCGCAAAAAAAATATAAACTCAAATATTCGC
>JAITIZ010000456.1 GCA_031279215.1 Planctomycetaceae bacterium | reverse complement strand
TATAAGGTTTCATTGAAATTGTTGCGATTCGCTCACCGCAAACAAACGGTATCCAAAACGCATCGCAACCGATTAAGTCTCACAGTTTAATCAAAAGAGTTCAAACCGTCAATTAGGGGTTTCGGCTTTTTCTAAAAATTTTTCAAGTTTTTTTAGATAATTTTCGTGTATTTCGTAATCTCAAAAAAACAAAAATTCCATTGAATATTACAAGGTTTGTTGTTTATATTCTATCTTTTGCTACTGGGGTTGTTTTAAGAACTATATTGGATTGGATCGGGAATACCAAGTTCGGCAAAAGCTTTTAGACGCAACAAACAGGATTCGCAATGTCCACACGCCAAACCGGTTGCGGAAGGATCGTAACAAGTATGCGTCAATGAATAGTCAACCCCAAGCGAAAGACCAAGCCGAATTGTTTCAGTTTTGCCAAGCATCATCAAGGGAGCTTCAATAGAAATCCGATGTTGAGAATTTGAATTTTCAACGCCTATTTTAGTTGCAAGATTCGCCAGCGTTGAAAAAGCAGACAAAAATTCCGGTCGGCAATCAGGATAACCACTATAATCGACTTGGGACACCCCAATATAAATTTTCGAGGCATTGGATGTTTCCGCCAACGCCAACGCCAATGAAAGGAAAATAGTATTTCGTGCGGGAACGTATGTATTGGGAATATGGAGTCCGATTTTTTCGGGAGCCGTGTCTTTGGGAACTGTCAATTCGCCAGTCAGCGAACTGCCCCCGAAAAGACGTAAATCAACCGGCATAACCACATGGCGTGAAACACCAAGCCAATCCGCAACACGATGTGCCGCCAATAATTCCATACGATGCCGTTGATTGTAATCAACAGTTAATGCCAAAAGATCATTTCCTTCAGATTTGGCAACTGCTGCCGCTGTTGTGGAATCCAGCCCTCCCGAAAGAAGAACAACCGCGCGTTTCATAATATAATACAACTCCTTGTTAAGGTTGGAAAAATAAAAGAAGAAGAAAAATTCCACTGATATATTACAATTTTTCAAGTTACTGACCAATGCCAATATTTCATTGTCATTTTCGTAATACTTTAGTTTACCGAAATTTCAAGTGTCATGAGGATATTACGAGAATTATTTATTCTTCGCTGGTGCCTTCCGCTCCGTCCGCAACATCATTCTGTAATTTGTCCAGAGCATCAAAGCCTAGAATTTGCAATAATTGGGGACAAAACACTTTGCGTCCGCGATCATTGATTTCAACAATAACTTTTCGTGCTAAAATCTCTTGACCAACAACTTTTCCTTCCCCTTCATCCGTATTGACACGGCAGCCGATAGCGGGTAATTCTTTTTGTGTTTCGACATAATGGTCGTATTCGTAACGAAGGCAACATTTCAAACGTCCGCATCGTCCTGAAATTTTAGTTGGATCGAGGGTTGCTTTTTGGAGTTTTGCCATTTTCATGGAAACCGGCGGCATTTCCGTTAAGTACCAATTACAACACACTTCCTTACCGCAATCACCAAAATCAGCTAAAAGTTTTGTTTCATCCCGAACTCCAATTTGCCGCATTTCGATTCGGGTTTGAAATTCCGAAGCCAGAACTTTGAGCAACTCCCGAAAATCAACCCGACCATCCGCAACATAATACACAATAATCCGCTCACCGCCAAAAATATGTTCTATACGCACCAAATCCATGGTGATTCCCATATTACGAATAATATTCCGGCATCGGATGAATTCATCTTTTTCGCCTGTTTGTATTCGCCGTTGTTCAATTTCATCTGCATCAGTCATTGGGCGAATGATGCGGTCTTCGATCCATTCTCCCTTAATTCCGGCAAGTGATTCCGGTGTTGCCGGACAAAGGACGGTTCCTGATTCTTGACCGCGTGTTGTCCGAACAATGACGTGTTGACCATGCTGAAATACCGTGTGTTCGGGATACGTAAAAACCCCCAAAATCCGCATGGCTCCATAACGTACAATATACTTAATCATATTCATATCAATAATCGTTGAAAATCTACAAACATCTGCGAAAATTTACGTAATCTGCGGACTAAAAATCTATGATTCAACTTCAAAAAATAAAATTTATAAAAACATAACATAATTTTAACGATATTCAAGAGGTTTTGAGAGAACGGTCTAATTAAAAATCGAAAGTAATTGTCTATTTTTGTCCGCAGATTACGCAGATTTACGCAGATTTTCAATCTTCGTGGATTTTCAAGGATTATTTTTTGATAGTACGAAATAACGAAACAAACAAATAAAGAATAGACAAAAAATACAAAAAATTATTTTAAAAAAACTTTTTAATATAATCTGCGAAAATCTGCGTAATCTGCGGACGATTTAAATTATGTGGTCGTTAAGAAAATAGACTGTTACAATCGAAATGTTAAAATTCCGCTTGCGAACACTATTCACTATCAACTATCAACTAACAAAAGTCCTTAACGGGACGGAATTTTTCATGATTCACTCCAATCACTGTTGCCCCAAAAATGGGAAATCATCAGGAATTTTGAAGTACAATAAATATAATTTATCAGGGGTGTGAACTGCGAATCCAAGATTGTTGCGGTTTGCTTGATTCGGGCGGAGAGGACGATAAGGGCTGTTGTTGTTGTTGTTGTAGCGATAACGGCGGCGGTAAGGGTTGTGATGTTACGTTTACAGTTGGAGCGTCTTCTTTTTTGGGCGGTATTTTTCGCTGATATGTTTCAAATTTTCGTATCGGCGATGCCGGAAGGTAAGTAACAATTCGGCTCAAAACCGGCAACGAAAGATGGAGCCGCAAAACGGCAGAATTGACATTTTCGTTTGGGGTTGCCTCACGGTGATAACGTTCCGCTTCGGCAAGAGGTAAGGTGTGAAGTGTTACCTCAATCGCAACCGGTAATCCGCCATATTCCAGGCTTTCCCACAAATCACTCCACGCTAAACCGTTGTAGTACCGAAACCGGCAACTAACTACTTCAGGAGCTTGGAGATAAGACCCTTCGGCAATTTGTGTGTTGAAATCTGGTGTTTCAAAATCAATTTCGCGTCGAGTAAGACCATTGGACTGTTGAAAATTGTAAAAAACCGTTTTGAGTTCTGCTGCGCGTGGTGTTGTGGTTTGTATTTCTCCCAACAGAGCCTGACGCGGTTGGGGAGTTGTTGCTGTTGTTGTTACAAAAGGGTTAATTTCGATAACATCAACCCTTAACATTTGTGAAGAACCGCTCAAACCAAATCGCCGAACATCATCATCACCAATTGAATATTCAAGCGGATGAATTGGGTCTTGAATTGCTGCTTTTAGGTCGTCTTCCAGAAGTTGAGACAGAGAACGGACAAGCTGCGAACGTTCTGCTAATTGCGTTCCTTGTGTTTGTGATTTAGAAAAGAGCGAAATAATATTCCAAAGTATCCCGCTCAAAACAACAAACAACGCCAATACCAGAAGAAGCTCCAAAAGCGTAAATCCTTTTATACTCATCACACTTCAAAATTCGGTTTTATAAGAGCAGAATTTTTGTGCCCTTTACTTAAAAATCCGTAACATTTCATCGGAATTTTTATTTTGAGTTGTTTTTGGTTATTGGCATCTGCAAAAATTCCGCTGAAATATTATGAGCGATTTATTTTGTTACTTCGTTCAATACTTGTTGTAATTCATCGGCGGATTGGATACGGGGTTGAATGATTTTACCATCTTTACCGTACAAAATCATATACGGAGGTATTGAAATACCCCAATAAACAGCAATTGAACTATCCGATCCGCCTGGCGAATAAAGTTGTGTCCAAGAAAGGGCGGCTTTGGTAACAGATGTTTTCATTGTTTGCGGATCGGTATCCAGATTCACACTGATCGGTTGTAACCCCGCTTCGGTAAATTTATCAACAACCGGTTTGATAAGAGCAAGAGAAGGTAAAGTAGAAACATCCCAGAAACAAAGTAATACCAATTTGCCTTTAAGCGCAGCAATATCAAACGGTTTACCGGAAACATCGGTTGTTTGAAACGGAATTTCTTTTCCTGTTGCAGTTAATCGGCGAATAGCTCCTTTGGCTTTTTCACCAAGCGGTTTTCCGGCGGCGAGTTGGGCAACTTTGGAATACCATTTGAGAGGTTCCTCCGTAGAACGGGCAGACATTTCACGATAAACCGCTAACTGCATCATTCCCTCAATTCCGGCTTCTGTTTTTTCAAATTCTGTTGCCATATTTTCGAGGTTCTCAAGCCATTTCGAATACGCCCGCATATCATCTCCGCCGGTTTGCATCGACAAATAATAATCCGTCATAATTTGTTGACTACGAACATAAGCCGCTAATTCTTCATTATCGGAGTTGCTCACTGTTTTGAACAAAGCCTCCATTTGTTCACTGCCTTCGGGAAATTCGTTACGGCTTGTTGCCGCCATAATTGTATCAGCCAATTGACGAATCCAATTTTCGCGTTCCTCTTCTGTTGAGACCTTAGCAATAATCTGGATAATCCGGCCAATAACTTCTTTATGTTTTGCGGGCCGTTGATCCGCCGGAAGTTTGGGAATTTGCAATTGAATTTCCTGATATTCGTTCATTAAACCCACCACATCATTACTCGCCGGTGCCGAACTCCCTTGTGCAGCTGCCGGTAAAATAAATGTATAAGAAAGTTGATTTTCATCATAAATTTTCGGTAAATCAATAACTCGCCAATTATTGTCCGAAATTTTCACCAGTGTTCCAATAGTAATCTGAACTGTTTTTTCACCATCTCCGGCGGCAGCCATTGCGTTTTCATAAACAATAAGGTCTTTACGGCGGCTCAGATCATTACTCGGAACCACTCCCGGCAAAATCGCATTGAGTTGATACCATTCGACCGCATTACCGTCTTTCAACGCAACAGATTGAACCGCTTCCGCAAAACCTGTTTTTATTGCGGCAATTTTTTTAGTAACAGAGTTATTCAGAGATTCGCCGAGAGCCAGTTCTTTGAGTTCTGCTTCGTTCAACACAACACGCAAAAAACGATCCGAATCATTTTTCGCCAACGCTAACACAATTTCGCGTGAAACTTCTTCCGCTGAAATTTCCTTCCAATAATCAATAACTTTATCCTCATCGGCGTCAATTCCCCAACGAGTTCCTGCATTATTGAGCCAACGGTATTGGTCTGCTTTACCGTTACCGTTTGAATCAATGTCACGGTAAACCTCAACTCCGTTTTGAAAATAAGACCATTGATCAACACGCCCATCACCATTCGCATCGGAAAAGATACGAAGCGTATTTTTCTGCGGATTAAAAATAATAAGTCCGCGTTTGTCGTCGGAAAGCTTGATTTCACATAGTTCTGCGTCTTGATCTGACGGAATATCAATCACCGTATCACTTTGAACAGGCTTGTAACTCAATCCCTGTTTAAGTTGCGCACGCAAAGAAGATTCCTGCGCAAAAATGAAACCTGTCAAAAAGAAAAACAATATCAATATAAAAATTACCGTTCTCATATTAAAAACCGTATGTCTTAAATAAAAAATTCTTTGTAAACAATTGTTAGGTAAACATTGTAGAAAAAACAACCTGCTTATTCTACCCCAGATTGCAAATATTACAAGATTATCCGCAAAATGAATTGATAAATTGAAAATCAATGTAATTTGTTAGTTGATAGTGGATAGTTGATAGTTGATAGTGTCGCAAGCGATTTACAATCATTCCCGCTAAAATCCGCTTGCGACACTATCCACTATCCACTATCAACTATCAACTATCAACTAACACAAAATATTTATTTTCCGAGTTCATCGGCAATACGGTCGGCTCCATAAATTTTTCGTAATGCTTCGACAATTACATCTGCGTGAACCGAAACACAACGGCTTTGTGTTTCCGTATAAATAAAATTGTTGGACAACGAATAAATGTTGCCGTCGAACACCAAACCGGCAACTTCGCCTTTCGTGTTAATCAACGGACTACCGCTGTTGCCGCCGATAATATCGTTTGTTGTAACAAGATTGAATGGTGTATTCGGATTGAGTTTTGTTTTGCCGTCTTTCCAACTCTTCGGCGGGTCAAACGGTTCTTTGAATTTTTGTTTCTCCGCACGGTCAAACATTCCGGCAATCGTTGTTATTGGAACAACATCGGTTCCGTCGTCTTCTTTGTAACCTTTTACCGCACCGTAGGAAAGCCGAAGCGTGAAGGCGGCGTCGGGATAAACACTTGTTCCTAATTTTTCGAAACGTTTTTTTGCCAACTCCGCATACGCCGCCGTCATTGGTGCTTCCACATTGTTTTCATAATCTTCGCGGAATTTTTTCGCAACCGGTTCCAACCGTAACGCTAATTGAATCATCGGATCATTCGAATATTTCACCGCTTGGATTCCTCCTTCGGCAATCCGTTTTCGTTCCGTAACATCACGGACTTTAGAATGAAGAATGAGTTCCGTTGCATATTCTTTCGGCGATAAATCCCTATCAATAAAATACAAAAATTTATCTTCTTTGCCGTATAATATTTCATTTAATATTTCATTCAACATTGTTAAAGAGTCGGTTAATTTCAGAATTTCAACATCTTCGTAAATCGGCGTATCGGCAAAAAGTGTTTGTTTAAGCGATTCAAGGTTTCCGTCGCGATATTCTTTTAAACGTTCAGAATTAGGTTTTTCCGTTTCGTAGGCAAGCCGAACCAACATTCGGGCAATTTTGAATGTTTGTGAATTAAAAAATTCCCCTAGTTCAATGCAATCATAACCCATGTAATGGTTTTGAGCGAATTGAAGGGCATTTTGAATTTTTTCTTCGGGCGAATTTTTTGCCGGTTTTGTTTGCGGAATATTTTTCCATAACGACGGTGTTTGAAGTCCTTGCAATTGTCCGATAGCGCGTTTGCGGTAATTCTGTACACCTCCAAGATCATCAGCAATACGGCGTTGATTTTCGAGACTGCGGTTTCCAAACGCTGAATAAATCACTTCACGGCGATAAAGTTTTCGTAACCGCCATGGGAAATAGATATTGCGTTGAAATTCGAGATGTTCGCGAGTGTAAGACCGTTCCGTTCTGCCGGGAAAACCGGAAACAAAAACAAGTTCCCCGTCTTTCACACCGCCGGTTGACCATTTCAAAAAGTGTTCAATTTTTGCCGGTTTGCCGTTTTCGTACGCACGGAAAAGTGAACAGTCAACACAATAACGCGGATATTCGTAATTGTCGGGATCACCGCCGAATGCCGCAATAGTTTGCTCCGGTGCCCAAACAAGACGAATATCATTATAAATTTTGTAACCGTAAAGTCTGTACGCTCCGCCTTGATACAATGTTGTTACTTCGTAACGGAGTTTTGTTTTATCGGACGCTTCTTTTTCAAGAGTTGCGATAACAGCGTTGCGTACTTTTTGGGCTTCTTCGGCGGACATTTCCGGTGTTGCGCCGGCGTTGACTTTTTCCGTAACATCTTCCGATGAAACCGGAACAAGAATTTCAAGACCCGAACACGGTAATTCATCATCAAACGTTTTGGCGTAAAAACCGTTTTCGAGTAAATTATTTTCCGGCGTGCTGAGTTCATGCAGGTTTCTTGCTCCGACGTGGTGGTTCGTCATAATAAGCCCTTGCGACGAAACAAACGACGCACTGCCGCGACGCCCGAAACGAATCGACGATTGTTGAACATGTTGAAGCCATTCCGGTGTGAGTTCAAAACCGTATTTTTCCTTTACTTGCGTTGTCGGCGGCACGTCAAACAACCACATCCCTTCGTCGGCACGAACCGGCAAAATAACGCAGCAACAAATCAACGCAACAAAAATTATCCATCGTAATGTTGGAAATGGTGTAATCATAAACATTGTCTCCTAGTGTTGAAAATGGTTTAATTTTAATTAATTGCTTCAAAATTCTAGAATACGCTTCTACCATATCTCTTTTATCATCAATTATAGATAAATCAATTATGGACGAATAAATTGCCGCCAAATTTTGAAACGATCAGAAAACGAAAAGGTTTACTAATTTTACTTCAATCGTGTCATTTTGTCCACTACCCGTTTTATCGTAAAAAATTTGGTAGTGAGAACCTCTAAAAATGTAATATATCAATGAAATTTTTGTTTGTTTCTGTTACACAAAAGTAAATGCCCCGAACAGTAGTAAGGATATAATTGTCTATTTTGTATTTTGTTTTAATTTTTTTTAACACGAAAAACACAAACATTCTTCACCTTGATAACAGTGCTTGCGGTTAATCGTATAATTTTAGTGTGTTTCGTGAAATTTCGCATATTTCGTGTTTAAAATAAACAGTTACGTGAGGATTTGTTGATCGTATCCCGTTGCGACTGTTATGGGCTTTTGTTGCGGCTGCGCCGTGATGGGGTTCATAAAATATTCATAAAATGTTCATAAAATAGACAATTATATTGACACGGATATTGAGAAAATTTAAAATACAATCTATGGTAACGGTCTATTTTTATAAAATACAAAATTAACACCATTTTTTATGGAGACCTACAATGACTTTTATTCGTCAGAGTGTTTTGATTTTCGTTTCACTGTTTTTTGTTTCGATATTATTTGCGGCAGGCGGTGCGGAAGGGAATGAGCGGGAAATAGTTACAAAATTTCTTGATCATCTCAAAGCAAAGGATTATAGCGAAGCGGTTTCGCTTTTTTCTGATGAGTTGCGGTTTCAATGTTCCGAACAGCAACTCCATACGGTAATGAATCGGATTGTCAAGGACGAAGTTCATATTGCCGGCAAACATGATCCTCGTAGAAACCGGGCAATCACCGGTGAATTACAATCGTTTGATACTGTAAAACAAACCTCTCATCTTAACGGTGTTCTTTATGAAACAATTTTACGTTTCAAAAATGCGGTGTTGAAATACCGTGCGGCTGTTGATAACAGTAAAATCATCGCGTTTGAATTTCTTGCGATTCCGAATGAGCCGGTTTCGGATCACGGACCGCGATTTTTTAACGGTACGGAAATTGGAAAAATTCTTGGATTCGATCATTCGATTCGTGTTACGTTTCTTAATACCGAAGGCAAAACATTGAATTTGTCCGGCAATAGTCCTTTTGCTCTGTTTCATAAAATAGACGCTCTACCGTCCAATAGACAAGAAAATAAAAATAATCCAACTTGGACAGACCCTAAGGACGGATCACTTTGGAAACAATTTATTTTTGATAACTTTTATTTTGAACATGATTATAAAAATTATAAAGAAGGCATTGTTCAATATAACGGTTTACCGGCGGGAACGTATCGTGTTGCATTTAATAATAAAGGCAATCTGTCGCCGGAAGAATCCGGTCATATCGGATTAACCGGCGCAATGACTGTCGGTAAAGAAAACAAAAATGTAAACGTTACACAAAAATTGATTCAAGGAGGAACATTACGGGTACACGCCGCCGATGCCGATTCCGGTGAAACAATCAAAAATATTTATCTCAAGGAAGTTAGATGTGATCTGTTTCCTTCACATAGTAACGGAAATCATCAAGAATCTGATGAATACAACATTCTTACTCATCTTTTTCCGGGACGATATACCTTTTCCGTTTCAAAATCAGTTTATCTTCCTGAAGACCGTATTTATACGCCGGTTGAAGAAAAATACGAAACGGAAATTATTGACGGCAAAGAATCGTTTGTCGAAGTGAAATTACGTTCACGCCCGCAAACCGAAGAGGAACTCAATAAACGTTGGAATTTTATTGTAACAGGAACTGTTTGTGATCTTGAAAGTAAACCGTTACCGTTTGCTAAAATTACTGCCAACGGTTTGGGTTTTCGATCCGGTAGAGCAACAACGGTTGCGGATAAAAACGGACAATATTTTTTACGTTTTTCAGAAAATATGATGGCGGGGTATCATCGCAGTTCTGAAAAATCAACACCGGAAAAACCGAATATTGCACAATTTACGATTACCGCTGCACATTCGGGGTTTGTTTGGAAAGGGATTCGAACCGCCGACGGAAATATCGTTTCCGATCAATTTTTGATCAAAAATGAAAACCCAAAATCAGACGGCGAATTTTCTCGTAACGATTTCCATCAAATGTCCTGTGTCCAACCGGAACCAACCGATCAAATCAAGAAGACCAACAATTATCATCACGATAATGTTGTGTATCCGCTCAATCCGACTGAAATCAATATCGTTATGCAGCCGTCTGTTCATTTTAATGGTGTTGTTGAGTTCGACGAACAACCGGAAAAACAGGAAGTGCGCAATTTTTGGAAACACGCCGAAGTCATCTTTGATCTTCCGCGTGCAGAAAGAGCGTCCTACCAACCGGTTTTTTACGGCGAACTAAACGATGATTTCCGTTTTGAAATTGATGTGTTGCCGCAAGATATTGACGTTCAATTGGATATTTCCTTATTTCTTCCGAAGTCTTGGCAAAACGATGCAATTGTTTCAAAAACTGATCTTCTCAAATTGCCGTCGGCAGGAAGTTACAACATAGTTCTTCATTGGAAAACAGAAACGAAAAATGGAGTCAAATTACATCAACTTGCAGTCAAGTCATTAACCGATGCAAACGGTCAAAAAATTGATGCGGAATTTGTCAAACCCGCTCATCCGACCAATTTTCTTTTCAATCGTTGGTCATTCACCGGAACATTACGCGATGATCTCGGTAATCCCATACCGGATGCGGAAGTAAAACTTCTCCGTGTTAACTGGCATATTGGTCAAATTTTTGAAACGCTAAAGACCGATGCGGAAGGAAAATTTATCGTTTCGGAAATAAAGCCCTCTCCGTTTAACAAGGATGACAAACGCGATTTGACGAATGGTGAATTTATTGCTATCCATTTCAATAAGAACGGATTTTTGCAAAAAGAACAGTTTTTTGAGGACGATGCTTTATTCGTTTTTCTTTCCGATATTGAAAATCTGCACGAAAAAACGTTTTTCAAAAATTCTATTTCGACTGAGCGGATTGTTGAACCTCACAAAATAACAGAGTTTGATTTTGTGTTACAACGTTGTTTTGTTGTTGAAGGTCTTCTAGTTGATGCGCAGGATAAGCCGATCACCGGATATTTTCTTAACTTATTATCTGATATTTCTATAAACAGAGATTATCGTACTGTTATTCAGACAGATCGGGAAGGACATTTTGTTGTTGATAAAATCTTTCCAGACGTTCCATTTTGGTTTGAGTTTTATAATGATTCATACGGTGAAGGGGATATTTTTCGAACCAATAACATCACTTTCCAATCCGGCGAAAAATACAAGGTCAAACTCCGGCTTTGCAAAGAACCGGATCACTCAAAACGCTTGATTCTGGAATCGGTACAAAATTCAACCGGCAAGGATATAACAAAAGAAATTGTTACGGAAGACTTGCGAACCCGGCCATTACTCGGTGAAGAAGAAACAAAAAAAGGACACGATATTCTGCGAAAAACAGTTAATGCGGTTCGTCCCATGTTTGAAATCAAAACAAGAGAAATCGAATCAATTTCGTACGATTTTTATCTTGGCAATGAAGCAAAAGAATTTAACGCCGATCCTTACAATGGTCAGAGGCATAATCTTTCGCGAGGTATTACGTTTTACGATCCTGTTACGCAGATTAGTGAGTCCTTGTCTCGTGTTCGTTTCCGTGTCATTGAGACAAACGAAAATGACATCCGTCTGCTCACAACAGTGTCCGGTCATTTCAACGCCGGAAATGGTGTTACAGGATTATGGAAAGGTTACACCAGTGCGCATTACGGTTGGTCGGAATTTGTGTTGGATGCGAAAACGTTTTTACCGAAACAGGTTAAAACCAATCAATCTGAAACGGAATATTTCGACTGGACACCGTTTGGCAATCCCGATGACAGACAATTTGTACCAAAACGGATTCTCTGTAAAGCAAGAGGAATGATCTTTGATTTTCGTTTCAAAATACATGAACAAGATGTTTGGCTTTTTGACCGCAGCGTTGTTACAACCGGAAACCATGAAGAAACGATTTGCCGGATTGACAATGTTCAAATAAAACGTGTTGCTTGGGTATCGAAAGAGGAAGAAGACCGTGTTCGGGATTTGTTGCGAAAATATAATGACGCCAATAAATATTGGTTGACATGGTATCCGAAAGATTTACCGAAATTTGGTTACACATTTCATCGGCAAGAACCTGACGCTGAAGTGTTGACGTATCACGATGAAGTGTTGACTTATGCAGACATCAAAGCCGCAACAAATTGGTATGCCGAATTTTATCGCAAGGGAATTTCGTACATCGGTATTTCAAGGCTTTTAGTAATTGATATTGACGCATTACGATGTACAAGAGTTGTTGAAAATGCCGAAACGGGAACATTGGAATGTGATTTTGTTCTTAAACATGAATGGATGAACGCTGTCGGTAACGGTATTGCGAACACTTGGCTCGGCTGGTTCAACGGCGGCGTCGGTCAGGGAACAGCTGTTTTTGATACAAAAACAAGTACCGTCAAGGAAATTCGCACGGAAAATTATGACGAACGGTTTTATGATTATTACGAGTTGAAACCCGGTCAATTTGTTCCGCGACGTATTGTGATTGATTATCATAATGGTAACAAAAACGAATCCAACAAAATGTTTTTTGATTTTCGTTTCAAAGTTTATGAACCATGTCTTTGGCTTTTTGACCGCAGTGTCAAACCGAATGAAAAAGAATTTCCGGTGTGGATTGAGCATGTTTTTGTTGACGACAAACCCGGTGTGGAAATGAAATAAAGGTGAAGTTTTCTACCAACATGCCGTCCCTAACGGAACGGAAATTTTCATAATTCCCCCAAAAATCATTGTTGCCCACAAAATGGAAAATAATCAGAAAAATTCAAATCGGCTATTGACGAAAACCTATTGAAATATTATATTTTTGGTGTTTTTATTGCGGTATTGCCGTAACCTAAAAGAGAAGGCTGATACTTTTTCCGAAAGGCTGTTACTCACATGGATATTTGCCCTTCGGTGAATGGGCAGGAAGAACTTGTACCAAAAAATAATTAAAAAATAATTAAAAAATAATTGATAACCGATTTGAACATATCAAATTGTTTCACATAAATTGAAACTATTACAAATATGAATAAAACAGATACAAAAATAAATTTTGACAATACCGATTCGGTTCGTAACGCTAAACCGTTGAAACATGTTTTGGAAATTATTTTTCGGACGCCGTTGGTTTTGGAACACGGTGATATATTGCCGGAAGTCAAAATTGCTTACGAAACTTACGGTACGTTAAACAGTAAAAAAGATAACGCTATTCTACTTTGTCATGCGTTATCGGGTGATTCGCATGTTGCTTCTCACAATACGGAAGACGATGCGGGTTGGTGGGAGTTTATGGTTGGTCCCGGCAAACCGATTGATACTGATCAATTTTTTGTTATTTGTACGAATTGTCTTGGCGGTTGCCGCGGAACAACCGGACCGGATGATATCAATCCGAAAACAGGACGGCGTTACGGTATGGATTTTCCCGAAATCACTATCGGCGATATTGTTGAAGTACAAAGTCTTTTGATTGATCATCTTGGTATTGGACGGTTGCTTTCTGTGATTGGCGGTTCCTTGGGCGGAATTATGACTCAAGAATGGTCAACACGATTTCCTGACCGGCTTGTTTCCGCAATCTTGTTGGCAACCGCCTCTCATTTGACCAATCAGGCTCTTGCATTTGATATTGTTGCGCGCAACGCTATTCAGCGTGATCCCAACTTTCACGGCGGTCAATATCATGAAAAAGGCGTTGTTCCGGCGGACGGTTTGGCAATTGCCCGAATGCTTGGACATATTACTTATCTGTCACAAGAATCAATGATGAAAAAATTTGATACAAACCGAACACAAAGAAGGCAAGTTAATACAAAATTTGAAACAAGATTTTCCGTCGGTTCCTATCTGGCTTATCAAGGCGATAAATTTGTTGAACGCTTTGACGCAAACAGTTATATGGTTATTTCAAAAGCAATTGACAATTTCGATCTCGGAAGTACACCGGAAGCATTGAGAAAATCGTTGCGTAAATCAATGTGCCGATGGTTGGTTCTAAGTTTTTCGAGTGATTGGCTTTTTCCGCCTTTTTTGTCCCGTGAAATTGTTGACGTTTTAATTTCCTTAAACAAACGAGTTAATTATTGTAATATTCCAACAGAATACGGACATGATGCATTCCTTTTGCCGCATGATCTTCCATTGTATGGTGAAATGATTCGGTCGTTTTTGCGGAATATGTTTTTTGAACAGGCTTCTGACGGAGTGCCGCAATTTCAACGTCCTGACCGCTTGGATTACGAACAGATTCTTGATTTGATTCCGCGCGGAGCCAAGGTTCTTGATCTTGGCTGTGGTAAGGGCGGGTTACTGGCACGGTTACGGCAACGGGAAAATAATCGGGTTCTAGGACTTGAAATCAAAGAAAAATATGTGTTACAATGTATTGATCGCGGTATTGATGTTGTCCAGACTGACCTAAACACCGGTCTTAAAGCGTTTGAAGATGATCAATTTGATTTTGTCATTCTTTCAAAAACGTTACAAACAGTGCGCGATGTTGAATTTGTGTTGGATGAGATGCTTCGTGTTGGTACGCGTGGTATTATCAGTTTTCCGAATCTCGGCTTTCGCGAACACCGCCGGCGTTTGTCCGAAGAAGGTAAAGCTCCGCGTATTGCTCACCGACATGACCCAAGTGAATGGTATAACACCGTTGATGTACGTTTTTTAACATTAGCCGATTTTGAAGATTTTTGTGCGAAAAAAAAATTCCGTATCCATCATTGTATTCCGCTGGATACACAACAACACAAACAGGTTGAAGACGATCCCAATCAAAATGCTGATGTTGTGATTGTTGTGCTGAGTCGCGGACCCGCCTGATAAACCCCATCCGTTTATCGTTCCCGTAAGGTGAAATAATATTTTCCTACGCCCTGATTGAAATAATAATCCGCTTG
>JAITIZ010000312.1 GCA_031279215.1 Planctomycetaceae bacterium | reverse complement strand
CAAGTAGTTATCATCCGGGCGGAGTAAATGCCGTTTTGGGAGATGGTTCCGTGCGGTTTGTTTCGGAAACAATTGATATGGGAACAGGAATTGGTTTTCCCGACGCAGCAACCGCTGTTCCGGTTGGCGAAGTTTCCGGTGAATCTCCGTTTGGTGTCTGGGGAGCAATGGGTTCCCGTAACGGTAGTGAAGCAAAATCATTTTAATTATCAAGTTTAACTATTATTAAATAATTTATGCGACTTTTATTTTTGTTATTTTCATTATTCCTTTTGAGCGGTTGTACACAAACACCTCCTGAACTTGCCGATATTAGTCCGGTAACAATTACCGTAACTAACAATGGTTTACCGGTTGAAGGAGTTTTGGTCTCATTGTTTGAAAAAACACCGAGCAGTGCCTTCGGTTGTAATGCCCAAACGGATAAAGCAGGTGTTGCCAAAATTAAATCGACTGTTTTAACGTACATCGGTAACGGCGCACCGCCGGGAACTTATACAGTAGTTCTCAGTGATTTGATTATTTTTCCGCCGGAAATTGCTTCTTCTATAACCGAAACATCGCTTTCGCCAAAAGAACAAGCAAAACGGCAGGCAAAACGGGATGAATTCATAGAAAAAAATCGTCGGATCCCAAAAATCCTCGAAAGTTTTTCTACAAGTTCAATAGAATTAACAGTTACAAAAAATGAACCGGCGATCTTAACAATTGATCTTTCAAAGTATTGACGGTTCTCAACTGGTTCCGATTGATGTGTAAAAATTGATACAAAAGATGATTTATGGTCAATTGGAGAACATTGGGAATTACCAATATGGAATTTCGGAACAATAGTTAATATCAACCGGAATAATATTATCAACCATGTTTCAATAACTTGGAACATAATGTAACACTTAAATTTACATTGTTTTTGAACATATTGTATTGTATTGTATTCAAAAACATTTTAACTAAATGTCTCAAATATTTTATGCGAAAGGATTATTTCCATGAAAAACCAAATGTTAGATAGAGTAGCCAAAGTAATTTACCTTGGAAAATCAATGTTAAAAAACGGAATGAATTGGTTTACCAAACGCCGTTTCAAAAATATTCCATTCGGTTTTACACTGGTTGAACTTCTTGTGGTGATTGCAATTATCGGAGTGTTAATTGCTCTTCTGTTGCCTGCTGTTCAGGCAGCGAGAGAAGCCGCAAGGAGAATGCAGTGTTCCAACAAACTCAAGCAACTGGGTATTGCGGTTCACAATTACCACGATACCCATCAGGCACTTCCAGCCGCTCAAACCGGTCCCTACGGTCCGCAAGCAGGAACTCACAAAACGCGTATGAGCGGACTTGTGGGGATGTTACCATTTATGGAACAGAATGCTATTTACGAGCAAATATGTTCAACAACACTTTTTACCGCCAATAGTTGGTTCGATACATTCACCAATTTTTATGGAGCACCAATTATTACCGAACAGGTTATGGCATTTTATTGCCCTTCAGACGGTGCCTACGCAACCAAACCAGCCAATCATCCCGCCGGCAGTAATTATCTGTTTTGTCGGGGTGATAATCCTACCGGTTTTGGCGACTTCAATGAATCACCTCCGCCTCCCAATCAACCTAAAAATAAATCGTTACGAGGAGCATTCGGTGAAGCCACTTACTATAAACTTAATGCGATTACAGACGGTACAAGTAATACACTTGCTTTCAGTGAACGTTGCTTAAAGGAAGGAGGAAATGGTTCTGGAGGAAATAAAATTAAAACGAATAGCTGGCATCCAAGTACTGTAACAGGAACCGGTTTTACAACGGTGGGAAGTTCTGGTGTTTGTTATCTTTCTGACCGTACCCGTCTTTTGGACATGGTACAAGGAGATGAATATAAAACACCAACAAACGGAGTTATTGGAGGTGCTGAATTCGGTTGGTGTTACATTTATGGAGCAGGATGGTTTTCCTCTTTTAATACGACCTTACCGCCCAATGGACCAAGTATCTGGTTGTCGGGTTTTAGACCTTGGGCTCCGCAGATGGCAGCAACAAGTTATCATTCGGGCGGTGCCAATGTTGTCCTTTTAGATGGTGCAACACGTTTCATCTCCGAAACCATTGATTCGGGTACAGAAATTACTTTTCCAATGGATGCGAACGGTAATTCTTCGGTAGTCAAATCACCATTTGGAATTTGGGGAGCAATGGGATCCAAAGACGGTGAAGAATCAATTTCATTCTGATTATCCAATAAAGATTTATGTAACTGTTTATTTTTTTAACCACAGAGTTCACAGAGAAACAAGAGTAATTCTTGGTGTTTTTCAATTTGAAAATTCATAAAAGAATCTCTGTGTCCTCTGCGGTAAAAAATAAAATAGACAGTTACAGATTTGTTTCTATCAATAGGAATCCTTTTTCAAAACGAAAATTTATGTACAATTATCATTTATTATTGATTTTATCGGTTCTTTTCCTTTTTTCCGGTTGTACGAAAGAACCGCCGGAATTTTCGAATCTGAATCCGGTAACAATTACAGTTACAAACAACGGTATACCGGTTGAAGGTGTTCATGTTTCACTTTCCAGCAAAACTCCTCAAAGTCTCAGAGCGTGTAGCGGTGTTACCAACACACAAGGTGTTGCGAATATCCAAACCGCCATACGCGAACATATTGGTAACGGTGTTGAAGCAGGAACTTATACTGTTGTCCTCGTAAAAACAGTAGCATTTCCGCCTGAATTGGATGTTGTATTACCTCCCGGTGATCTTTCACCCAAAAGTAAGGAAATTCTCGACAAACAGGAAAAATTTTTAAAACAACAACGTATTATTCCAGAACCGCTTGAATCAAACGTTACCAGTCCAATAGAACTAATAGTTACACAAAACGAATCAGCGGTATTAACTGTTGATCTCTCAAAGTATTGATATGATACAATTTAGTATCATTACCGGTATTGTTAATAGTTCGTCATTGTCTATTTTTGTCCGCAGATTTATGCAGATTTTCGTCCGCAGATTTTCGCAGAGATTCGCAGAGATTCGATCTTCGTGGATTTTCAAGGATTCTTTTTTGAGAGCACGAAATAACAAAACAAAAAAAGAAGAATAGACAAAAAATATAAAAAATTATTTTCAAAAAACTTTTTAAAATAATCTGCGAAAATCTGCGTCCTCTGCGGACGATTTCAATTATGCGGTTGTTAAGAAAAGAGACTGTTACAATAGTTCGTTTTTTCCATTTTATTACAACAATTATTACAAAGGATGTTTTTTATGTTCAAAAAATTTTTATTTGTTTGTTTTTTCGTTTCCATTTTTTGTTTGATGACATCGGTGATTCAGGCTAAATCTCCTCTAGACCCCAATGCAACTGAAACCGATATCAAAAATCGTAACACAACAGCCTGTCCGTTATGGCGTTTACAAATAGATTGGATGCTTCAAGATGATGGATTGGAAGCCGAAAAACGTTGTTTCAAAAGCGATTCATCAAATGAAATCGAAGCCGATATGGTACGCAAAGTTCTTGCCGGATTGAACCGTTACGGTATTTCGATAGAAGAATACGAAAAAACTTTTGCCAATCTTTTGGAAACGAAAAAAAACGGGAATGATCCGCAATGGAAA
>JAITIZ010000298.1 GCA_031279215.1 Planctomycetaceae bacterium | reverse complement strand
TTCACCGCCGGTTATGCATTTCACACCCCTAGCGGGGTTAAGATCAAAAAACAAAAATTCCACTGATATATTACGAAAATTTACAGACGTTATATTTTATTCTGCAATTATTTTTTCACTTTTGGGTTTGAGGTGATATTTTGCGATTCGGAGTCCTATAATTCTTTCGGTAATTCCAAGATTTTTTGCGGCTTTTGCCATATTTCCTTTGGAACGTTTTAGTTCTTCGGTAATCATTTCTTTTTCAATTGATTCCAATACTTCCGGCAATGTTCCAATACGCCGCAATATAATTCCCTGAATATGTTGCATTTCCTCCGGCAAATGATAACTGTGAATCACATTGTCATTGGAGAGAATTACTGCACGTTCAATCGTATTTTCCAGTTCTCTGATGTTACCGGGCCAAGTATAACTGTTCAGGATATTTGTTGTGGAAACGGAAAACGTCGGGATGTTTTTGCCGTATTCTTCACTGAAACGTTTTGCGAAATGGTCTGCCAGTAACATGATATCGATTTTTCGTTCACGCAATGGCGGAATCACAATCGGAAATACACTCAACCGATAATAAAGGTCTTGGCGAAAAGTTCCTTCATCAACAAGTTTTTTGAGATCACAATTGGTTGCGGCAATCACACGCACATCAACATGAATCGTTTCCGAACCGCCAATTCGTTCAAAAGATCGCTCTTGTAATATTCGTAAAAATTTAGCCTGAAGCATAAGCGGCAATTCACCGATTTCGTCCAGAAAAATTGTTCCGCCGTTTGCCTGTTCAAAATATCCTTTCTGCTGTTGAATCGCTCCGGTGAATGAACCTTTTTCATGACCAAACAGAACACTTTCAATTAACGTTTCTGGAATTGCCGCACAATTGACTTTGATGAACGGCATTTTCGCACGGGAAGAAGCATAATGAATATCATTGGCAAAACGTTCTTTTCCAACACCGGTTTCTCCAAGCAGCAGAACCGTTGCTTTTGTGTTACAGACGGTAATCATTTGCCGATGAATACGGCGCATACCTTCACTTTTACCGATGGAGGTGAATTTTTTACATTGTTCTTGTAATTCGGCGTGAAGGCGGCTGTTTTCGGCTTTTAGTTCGTTGACTTCTTCAATAGAAATCTGGTAAATTCGTACAAATTGAGCAATAGATGCCGCAACAATCGTCAATAAGCGGACTTTATCGTCCAGTAAATCGGGAGAATAGGGCAAATCAATACTAATTGTTCCGATAACCTCCACATCAATCCGAATTGGTACGCAAATAAATGAAGTGTTGTAGGCTTCTTTCATATTCCTGGCACCGGTTCGATTGAGGAAGAGCGGTTCTTCGGAAATTCTTGGAATTGCAATGGGATTACCGGTATTGACAACTTTTCCTGTTACACCTTCGCCGGGGAGATAACAACCTTTTTTCAACTGTTCCCGATCAAGTCCGTAACCTTCCGCAATATCAATAGCACCTGTTACACGGTTCAGAATCGCAATCGCCCCGCGAATAATTCCAATACAAGATGCCATTTTTTCCAACAATGATTTGAAAACACTCTCCACATTTTGCATTTCGGACAAAATGACACTCACTTCGTAGAGCAGACGCAAATCATCACGTTGGTGTGCGCAATGAGCAGAATTACTCACCGTACACTCAGAAGAACAGTCTATTACTTTATCGTTGCTCATTTTGTTTAACGACAAACGAAAAACCCAATCATTATTTAAAATTTGTTGGTTATTCAAGTGTATTCTTGTTTCTGTTATCGAAAATTGATACGAAATTATTCCGGCACTCAACCCTTCCATAACACAAGCATTTTTCATGCCAAAGATTTGTTCTTTTCAAAACATAACGTAAAGTGATTAGATTTCACAAGTTATCGAATTTAAACTTCCAATCGGAGACAATAAAAAACAACAAATTTGTCCCAAACGATATTTTGAAAGAACCGAATTGCGTCCGCAGATTGCGCAGAAGTACAGATGTTCGCAGATTATTTTTGAGAATACAAAACCGATAGGCAACGTAACCGTGGATAAAAAACCTTTGGCAAAAAGTTTTTACCTACGGTTTTTATCTACGCTTCTCACCTACGGTTGCCTACCTTTTGTTTAACTATACTCAATCCTGTTATCAATTGGTTGTTTTTTGAATGTTTGAAATTTGTAGTGGTTCCGATTTAAGAGGTAGGCGTTCCCTGGTCTTAATGACGTTTTTTTTCAGTTGTCATTACGAATTTTTTGTGCAAATTGGAAAACCGCTTATTTTGTAAGTCTTTATATTTTCTAGGTTTATGTAAAATACTTTTAGGCATTTTTGTTTTTTGTGTTTATTTACTTGCCCCAAACTATGTCAAAAACCTGTTTCAAAATCGGCAGTTTTTGGTAGGGAAGTGTCAGGAAATGAACCGTCACCAGTCATTAACAACACAATTATTCTCAACAACCGGTTCCACTTGCCGACGCTTGATTTGCGCTGCATTAAAGTGCCGCCGTTTCAGAATTCATCTCATAAATTCTCCTTTAACTAAATGGTCAAGTGCAAGCGAAATTGGCGCGCGCAAGTGCAAGCGGAATTGGCGCGATTACTGTCAAAAACATTCTGTTTTTTTATACTATTTTTGTTTTAAGTTTTTTTATTACCCCTTACCATTTATTTTTATTATGGTCGCAAAAAAATCATGGTCGCGACGTATTATTGCGT
>JAITIZ010000231.1 GCA_031279215.1 Planctomycetaceae bacterium | reverse complement strand
ACACCAGGAACCTGACTCGTCTCTAAAATTGTTGGCATAAAAATATAAAAAGTATTGTAACTAAAATTGCCGATACAGTAAAAATTCTGATTATTTCGGAACTTATGGGAAATAACTATTAGGTAAATAAACTATAGGGAACTTCTAAAAGCGCGAATATTTGAGTTTATATTTTTTTTGCGGTGCGTTTCGTTGATTTTTTGAGGGGGTTCGGCAGTAGAATTCCTTTTCCTTCACATATTCATCATTGATTTTATGACGAAAACCATGTGCTATCATTTTAACATCAAAAGGTCTCGGACGATTGAGGGATTAGTGTAACTGTCTATTTTAACATTTTTGTTTTAATTTTTTTTTAACACGAAACACACGAAAGGACACGAAAAATAACAATCTATTTTATTAACGTCCACATAATTGAAATCGTCCGCAGATGACGCAGATTTTCGCAGATTATTTTAAAAAGTTTTTTGAAAATAATTTTCTCTATTTTTTATCTATTCTTCCTTTGTTTGTTTCGTTATTTCGTACTCTCAAAAAAGAATCCTTGAAAATCCGAGAATATCGAATATCTGCGAAAATCGGCAGACGAATATCTGCGTCATCTGCGGACGAAAATAAACAATTCCCCCGGCGAGGTTAAGAAGGAAAAATAAAATCGCTACTGAATAATTACACTTAATCATTTATCGGGCAAGTGCACCGGAAGTGTAAATTCTCAAAGGTTTTATCCTAACGAAGGGGTTTTTCGGGGTAGGAGTTGGCGGACATCGACACCTTTTTCCTGATCTTCTTTTCGTTGCGATAAACGGTTGGAGATAAACGCTTCGCAAACCAGAACAATTAACACCGTCCAAAGAAACATATCCCAAAGACTTGTTCCGCGTTTGAGTTGTTCAAAGGTCGAATCAATTTCATCACCGGCTTGTGCGAAAACATAAGGTGTTGCGGCAAACAATGTTTTACAATCCTCTTCGGTTAGTCCTGCCGAATCAAGTTCATCACTGTCAATGTTGACCGAAAATGGAATTTGAATTGGTCTTGCAGTTTCTAAAGGGCGAAGCGTGTAAACCCCAACCTGATTCGTATCTTCAAAAACAAAGGTTATATTGATTTCGGAGTTGGTTCCCTGTTTCAATTCCCGACGTAACACCTCACCGGACGGCGGAATAATTTCAACACTTTTCGGATGTTCCTCTTTCTTGAACATAAATGTCAACGGTTGACCGGCAATCGTTTGAAGTCGGGTTTGTTCAATTCCTGCAAGTTGGAAAATCAGTTGATTGATCATTGGTACAAAAATCGGTCGAATCGGTAAATTCGTCCACGAAACATGAACACCGGTTCCTAAAAATGTTACAGAACCGTTTCCGACACGCCGCTGAACCAGCAAGGGCATTCCGTCATCAAGACTCGCTAATATTGGTACACTGTTTTGGGAAATATCAAACGGAATCCGGCGATACACCAGAACCCGTGTAAAAATATCTCGCGGATTTACCAAATTCCGAAACGCCGGATAATTACCGTCCATCGAATCAATATTCCAAGTATCCTTACCGGAATCAACTTCAGGAGCTTGTTGGGAAAGGATCGGCAATGGAAGAAGTTTACCATTCATTTCGTCATTGAGCCGGTTGTAATCTTCGGCGAAAATATTATCGCCGCTTGTCCAGATCAAATGTCCGCCCCGCTCAATATATTGGACAAGCCGTTCCGCTGTATCGTGTTCTGGAACAGGCAGATTGACCGCAATCACCGCCGCATAATTTTGTAACGGTTCCGTCAGCAAGTCTTCTTTGTTGATAATCGTCAACCGAATCGGTGAAACTCCGCCTGTTCCGGTTTGTAACGCCCTTTCAATATAATACGTCTCTTCAAGAAACGGAATTTCATGACGCATCGGTTTTATTAACGCAACAGGAATTCCTTGATCGACTTCCATTGCAAAATACAATTTGTCATCCAACGGATTACCATCATTTCCCGCCAAACGGACTTCACCTTTATGCAAACCGCCCCGATCAAAAACAATCGTAAACGAATGTCCTTCTTGACCTTCGGGATCGAGTTTAATATCCGTACTGCTGTATTGTTTAATACCGTTAACATAAACATCAATCCGGCGTATTTGTTCCAGTTTTGATTCGTTTTTCAAATAAACCGTCATCGGCAAAGGAACCTGCGCAATAGGTAAAACATTTTTCGTATCAAGACGGGCTAAACCAACATTCGGCTTTGGTGATTGGCGGCAATTAACCAAAATAATCGGAATTTGAAACATCGCCTTTTGTTCAACAGCAGTAATATCTGTATTCTGATTCGTTTGATTTTCCTGAACCGTTTGAGAATTTTGGATATTCTGAACGGTTGTATTTATGGCAAGATTACCTCTTTCATTTTCATTTTCATTTTCGGTTGTGTTTTCGTTTCTGTTTTCATTTTTTGAAACGGCGGGACGGACAACCGCCAGATGTTGCCACGAAACGGTTTGTTGGTCGCTAATTACGAAAATCAATTTTGACGGAGTTTGGGCTTTGACAAGCAATGAACGGGCTTGTTGAACAGCGGCGGCTAAATCGGCTTTTTCAAATGAAATTTTTGTATCACGAAGTACTTTACGGACTTTATCCTGACTTGAAAAGAGTTGACCATTTTCTGGAAACGCCGTACCACAGGGAACAATCACTGCAATATTATCACCGTTTCCGAGTTCGTCGAGAATTTTTTCCGCTTGGGCGAGAGCGGTATCTATGCGCGGAACGGTTCCATCAATTGTTCCCATACTTGCGGAGTTATCCAGAATAATCACTGCTGAAGTTTGTGCGCCGCCCCAAAAATTACTGAGATTACGAATCGTAGGATTGGCAAGCCCAACCGCAATCAGTATTAGTACCGCCATTCGTAACAATAATAACAACAAATCCTGAATACGGCGTTTGTTTCGGGTTTTCTGCTCACTGATTCGGATAAACCGTAACGAAGCAAACGGTAACTCACGCAGATTTTGCCGATGAATCATGTGAACAAAAATCGGAATCGCCGCCGCAAGACCACAAACTAAAAAACCAATTGATAAAAAAGACATCGTTCAAAATTTATATTAAAAATAAGTTACAGTATCATTAATAATGTTGTAAAAATTGTAATCTATCAGTGGAATTTTTGTTTTTTGCTCTTAACCCCGCTAGGGGTGTGAAATGCATAACCGTAGGTTGCGCTGCGCTACACCTACGGTTATGCACATCTCGTCCCTGCGGGACTAGGAAAACATAAGAGATTAAGGAAATTCCACTGAAATATTACAAAGTTTTTAAAAATAATTTTCTCTATTTTTTGTCTATTCTTTCTTTATTTATTTGTTTCGTTATTTCGTGCTCTCAAAAAATAATCCTTGAAAATCTGCGAATATCGAATATCTGCGAAAATCGGTGGACGTAAATCTGCGTAAATCTGCGTAAATCTGCGGACCAAAATAAACAATGACTACTGAATCGTTACTTATTTTCAAGTGTGAAAAATATAAACACCTTTCATTATAATTCTGTATCAGAATTTGTTCTTTATTTTGGGAATCGAATCTTCTTGAAAATATTTGATATTTACTATACACCGTATTTTTCCTTTTGACAAGAGATTTTCAAACGAGTACTTCTCAGGTTTGAAAATTCGGTTTTGTTGAAATAAATCGCCAATTCAACAAAAACAAGTTAGGACAAGGATTCCAATGTTGGCGGTTTGTTGGGATCGTAGTTTTTGGAAAGGTAATTGTCCGGTGCAGAACCCGTCCGTTGAGAATGGACAGGGCGTTTCGGTAACGGTTTTATTTGGAATAAAACAAAACGTTTTTTATATTCTTCGTAATTAAAATCGTGATCATGAAATTGTTTCAGTATTGAAATAATGTAATCAAAGAAACATTCCGAAGCACGGAATTTTTGAACAACTTCTGTTCCGGTAAATCTGTTGGACTTCATCTCCAAAAAAAGTAAAAATTTTTTACGTCTCAGTTTGGTAATAAGCAGATAATCACAACGTTTCAGACTTCCGTTTTTGTTGCAAAATATTTGATCATTGGTATGACAGTAATCAATTTTTATCAGAATCGAATCGTCAGAAACACCTTTAATTTGAACCTCCCGCAATTTGGCACTGAGGTCACTTTCTTTAAGAATTGCCGTGCGCTCATTGATTTCGCCGAAGACGCCGGGAACAAGAATTTTTTGCAACATCTCTTTAAGCTGAATACTCATATATTTTCTAATCTCCTACCAGAATTTCATCCTGAATGGTATTCATTTCGTTAATTATATCGTCGAAAGTCGGAAGATAAATACCAAGTTCATCAATTTTTGCCCGTACAAAAATGTATTTCGGAAATGATAAATCGGTAACAATTTGTCTTGCTGCTTTTTTTGTTCTTGTTCTTGTTCTTGTTCTTGTTTTTGGAACGGGAACTTGTTGCGTCATATAGACCCGAACTTGGGCAGGATTCAGAAGCTCCTCTTCCGAATATCCGTATTGTTTCATCACACGGTTAGTATTCCTGTTATGCCGGTAAAGCATGATAAGCGTGTTCAGCTCCTTGACAATATAATCACTATGCGTCGTAATATAAACCTTATAACCTTGATTAACAAGTCTCGCAAAAATCCGAGCCAGAACCCGTTGATTTTCCGGATGCAAATTCATCTCCGGTTTGTCAATCATAAACATCGTAACCGGCGTTTTCTGTAACATCGTGCCGGAATATAATTGCAGCCAAAACGATAAAAGTGAACGAACAGAAGAAGAACTCTCACTTAAATTTAACAATAAATTTTCAGCGGAAAACGGATTATTTGCTGGTTGAAACAATGAATTGTTCTGCTGATACATCTTGTTGCAAAAATTGCCGATCTCCTCCGAAAATAACTCTGCATTAATTCGATCCGCAGGTATCATAGAAACACAAGGAATAATATCAGGGGATGTATATTTTGCTAAATTTTGAACGGAATCCAATAAAAACTCCTGCGGAATATGTTCTTTTTCCTGAAAAATTTGAATATTTTTTCCTTTATTATCTGTTTTAATAATATATGATCCGTATTCCGGCAGTGTCCAGCGAAAGGTTTTATTTTTCATGAACAATGACCGGCTGTGAACCCAACAAATATCCAAACGAAAATTACAATCCGTTAATCGTTCCGGTGAAATTCCTAATACCTTCGGCAACCATTCTGTAACATATTGTTTATAAGCAAGAGTTAGATTTTTTACAAACAGCCGTTGAATTTGTTTTTGTATTATTCGGATTTCCGGTTTGTTTTTGAGTTCCTGCATCAACATCGGACCGATTTGAAAATCGTACCAATTTCTCCAGTAATCGAAAAAACCGTACAATGTATATGCCGCAATCGTTTTACCGGTATTATTCTTACCGCAAACAACCGTCAAATCACCAAGTTCGTATTTTGCACATTCGAGAATCCCAAGATTTTTGATAATTACTTTCATGTTCAATAGACCGTAACAAATTCAATTTTCGAGTTTGAGAAGTTGTAATGTAGAAATAAGAAGTTTTGATTCTATGTTAATCTTCGTTTGTTGGTTTTTCTGAAGTATCAACATCAAAAGTTTTAACATCTGAAGTATTTGTATTAAGAAGACGAAACGATTCCAGATATAGTTGGACATTAAGAGATTTAAGGACACAGTAAGGACACTGGGAACATTTCCGAATTGGAAACCTGAAATTCAAGATTACTCAACAGTGTTATTTATGTTCCCACTGTTCCATTCAGTCCCATTAGTTTCCTTAAAAAAAATTCCGCTGAAAATATTTACTAATTACCTAATTTATTTATTTGTTTATTTGTTTATTTATTTGTTCATTCTCTTACGGAGGTATTTGTTGTTCCTTCGAAATCGGAAGAGTTTCCGCCGGGGTTTGTGTTAAACCAATTTTTAGGATTCATACGTTCCCAAACGGTTTTCTTTTGGGATAATTCTGGACTTGGTTCTTCATCTTCGTTACTGCCGGGTCGGCGATAAACACGGTTTGGCTCCGGCAAACAATCAATTTCCAACCGGCAAGACAAAACCTTCATCTGATCCGCCTGAACAAGCATTTGAAAAACATCTGGATAAGTTCCCCCCAATTCCACCACCGCCCGAATAACCTCATCAAGTTTATTTGAAACAGTCCGTTGTTCATCAATCCCGCTAAGTGCAAACTTTTTGACAACAACATTTTGAGGTGATTGACCGTTTACGAAAATGATTGCTCCGGCTTCCAAGCCAAACGGTTGTTTGATGTGAATATCGGAACCCAAAAGTACAATTTCAGGACGTTTTGATTTTGAAATATGAACCATTGCGGGACCGCTGGTCGCAATTCCATGATAACTAAACTGATTACCAAGATTTTCACCGCGAATAGTACGATCATATTGATTTCTGTTATACAAAGCACGAAAAGCACCGTAACGGGTTTCCGCGCTGGGAACATGCAAAAGTTCTTGTAAAGCCATTTCCGCTTCAATATCGGTTCGCAAAACACTGAGAGCGTTTAGGGCATAAACACGGAATGCTGGTTCATTACGGGCGATGTCTGCCAGAATTTTTGCGGGAGTTCCGTCACCGAGATAAGCCAATGATGCGGCGGCATGAAATCGGACTTCCGCATTTGAACTGTTCAAACCGCCGCGAAGTACCTCAATTCCTTTTTTACCAAGTGCTTCCAATTGAAACGCTGCTTGTTGTGATTTTTCGGGGATTAACAGTTCCGTTTTAAGCCGTTCAATCCGCCGGAGTTGTTTTGCCTTATTTTCATAACACGCAATCGACTGAATAACCCGAACATACCGAGCAACATCTTTCGCATAATCAGGATGAACATCCAGAACAATAAGTGAATCTGTTTTGGCGGTTGCCATTCCTTTTTTCTGACCGACGGAAACAAAAAAACGATTATTGATTTCTTTGGCAATCCGATCCGTTGCAAACGCCGATTCTGCTCCTGATTTCATGTGAAGAGTTAATGACCGTGATTCTTTTACTCGCGCCCCGCTGAGAATAACTCCTTGTTTTAAGCCGGCAGAATTGGAAGATTCGGTTGCTAGGGGATCATCAATCATGATGGGGCCTTCTACTAGAGCGAGGGTTCTACCTTCTTTGAGACTTCCGTTAAGAAACGCCATTTCTTCGAGTTTTGTTTTCATCAGCCAACCGCCGCGCAAACTTTTGGCGGTGGTTTCCGGCGGCAACCGCACTTCAACATCAAAAAAATCACCTTCCTGAATACCCGGACGCATGTAACCAAGAATATTCACAACCGCTGTAGTAGGATTGGCTAAAATAGCACGCACATCCCGAATTCCCATTCGATTCATTTCGTCGTAAACGATTCGGCGTTCAAGGGAGTTAATATCATCGCCGCCGGTTCCGGGCAGGCAGTTGACCAAACCGTAACCATGAACCTGAATCGGATGATAATTACCAATACTAGCACAATCCCCAATAAGTTTTGAAGCTCCGTCCTCTGTCTCGAAAGAGAATTTATCAGACATCAAGTCGTCTTTCTTCCGTGTCTTGAGTTGGGAACAGCCGGATAGGAAACCAATCAGAAAAAATAGTCCGATCACAATAATTAAACCGGTTTTAACTGCTTTTAGGGTATAAAACCGGTCAAATTGTTTGGAAAAAGTCCTTCCTATACTTAAAATGAGTTGCATAATTCACCTGATTTTGAGACAATGATCTTCCAGTTATTGACTATCTTAAGGGAACTTCTAAAAACATCAGGAACGCAGTCGTCTCGACTGCACATTGCCTATAAAAAGTGCAGGCGAGACGCCTGCGTTCCTAAAAAAATGAGTTTTTAGAAGTTCCCTTAA
>JAITIZ010000225.1 GCA_031279215.1 Planctomycetaceae bacterium | reverse complement strand
GTTGCAAAATATTGACGCCAAAATCAGAAACGATAAAAAAGTATTCTTTTGCATAATGTTAATTTTTTATAAAATTTGTACAATTTTTCGTCTTTTTCGTGTAATTTTGTGTGTTTCGTGTTAAAAAAAATTAAAACCGAATGGTCAAGTGTGATGAGTATCATGTTAATGTTAATGGGTTAATGTCAGTATTTCAACGGCTCTGGCAATTCCCATTGCTTTATTGACGGTTTCTTTGCGTTCTAATTCCGGTACAGAATCGTAAACGATACCGCCGCCGGATTGGGCGGTTAATTTTCCGTTGCGAATTTGGGCGGTGCGGATTGTGATGGCGAAATCAATATTTCCTCCGAATGAAATATATCCCGCCGCACCGCCATACACTCCGCGTGGAGTTTCTTCTTGTTCCGCGATAATCTGCATTGCCCGAACTTTTGGTGCGCCGCTCAATGTTCCTGCCGGAAAGGTTGCTTCGAATAAATCGAAACCGTCAGAACCATCTTCCAGTTGCGCGGTAACATTGGAAACAAGGTGCATCACATGCGGATGACGTTCAATAAACATTAAATCTGTAACTTGAACGGTTCCGGTTTTGGCGATACGTCCTAAATCGTTGCGTCCCAAATCGACGAGCATTAAATGTTCCGCTTTTTCTTTTGGGTCGCGTAACATTTCATCCGCTAATTCCCGATCACGTTGTTCGGTTTCACCGCGTTTCCGTGTTCCGGCAATTGGTCGCAGTGTTGCGGTGCGGCCTTCAAGCCGAATCATTGTTTCCGGTGATGATCCCGCCAACACCGAACCGCTCAAGTGCATGAAAAATAAATACGGAGCCGGATTTGAAAAACGTAACGCCCGATATAACGAAACAGCGTCAGGAGCATTTTCCGAAACAAATTGTTGCGAAAAAACACATTGAATCAAATCACCGGCGGCGATGTGTTCCTTGATCATGTCAACACGACGATAATATTCCTCTTCCGGCAACACCGGTTTTAGTTTCAATTTACCGGTATGTTTGGGTTGCGGCATGGGCATTGGTTTTTCGAGTTCAGCAGCAATACGTTCCGTTTCCGCAACCGCATTTTCGTACAATTTCCGTAAGTCCGCGTCGGACGATTGATTAGAAGATGTTTGTTTAGAAGACGTTTGATGAGATTCGGTTTGATTGGATACTGTTTGATTGGATACTGTTTGATGCGGAAATGTCAAAACGCAGATGGTCAGAGTTTGTCGGGCGTTGTCGAAAATTAACATTGTTCGTGGAATCACGAAACTTGCAAACGGTTCATTGTCCAGTTGATTCGGGATATTTTCAAAAAATTCAACCATTTCGTACGCAAAATAACCGACAAGTCCGCCGAAAAAACGCGGTAAATCAACGTGTTCCGCCGCTCGGTACTGCGTCATCAATTGACGCAATATCTGCAACGGTTTACCGTGATGCGGTATTACGTTTTCCGCAACGATGTTACCGGATTCGTTATATTCTGTTACGGACAAGTTGTTTCGGTGAACTTCGATGAAGGCATGCGGGGTGATTCCGAGAAACGAATATCGTCCCCATTTTTCGCCGCCTTCAACACTTTCAAGCAGAAAAACACCTTCCTGACCATTGTAAAACCGTTGCAACAACGAAACCGGTGTGTGCAAATCGGCTAATAGTTGCTGTGTTACCGGAACAACATCGGCTTTTTGGCATTCCGCTAAAAAATGATCAAGTTGAGTAGTCATTGCAAAATAATGAACAAATGAAAGGGAATAAAAAATGAAAAGGGATAAAAAAAGCCAACCTTTTTTAATAGGCGGCTTCTTCTGTTTTGGTGATTGACGAAAAAAGCCGTGAACGATTTTGCTCACGGCTTGTCTGGATTGTATGTTCTATGACCAAACGATTACCGGAGCAGTTTCGGTGCGCCGCCAGAAACGCCAGACATCATTGGTTATTGTAAAATAATCGAAATGATTCACAAATACCTTTTTCATTTTCAAAAAATTTTAATTTTGAAGAAATTCAATGTTCGGCTAATTTTATTACTTCGTTTTACTTTGTCAAGCGGGCACTTTGCTGATATGTCGAAAAGTAACGGTCTATTTTGTTATCGTTCTCGTGAGGTGAAATGATCTTTTCCTTACACTCTGAAAGGGCACCCCAAATTTCAGATTGATGATTTTATGTAGTTACGATAATTTTGAATGGCGATTGTCGGAAATTTCTTTTGCCCAAACAGAATTGCGTTTCAAAATGTGTTGGGTACTTTTAATACAATCACAGGGAACAGAAAATTGTTCTCAGAATTTTCGGAATTTTTTAGAACAGGCGAAGACCTGCGGAATACCCGTGATTTCGATTGACGCAAAGAAAAAAGAAAACATCGGGAACTTCAAGACCAACGGTAAAACATATCAGCCGCAGGGTAATCCGATAAAAGTCCTTGACCATGATTTTCCGCTCAAAGAATTGGGAAAAGTTACGCCCTTCGGTGTAGATAACATCTTCAAGAATCAAGGTTTTGTAAACGTTAGTATCGGTTGCGGCACTGCCGTCTTCGCGGTGGAATCAATCAGAAAATGGCGGTACGCACAGGGCAAGACATCTATAATACAGCCGATGAAATCGTCATCACTGCGGATTGCGGCGGCGGCAACGGTTACCGGAACAGACTTTGGAAATACGAACTTCAAAAGCTGACCAAGGAAATCAAGAAGGAAATTATACTATATCCGCTAACTTATAGACTTGTTGTGTGTTCCAGAAGCCATTTTTTGTGCGGTTTCGGTGTTATGATGGTCTGTGGCTTCAAGTACCGAAGCAACTATGTTACGTTTAATTTGTTGCTCAAACTGTTCGACATCCTCAACGACGAAATCAAGCTCATTCCGACCGGTGGAAGGAAGAAGGAATAATGCAAGTGAAAGTACCGGTGTAGCGAATAACACCATCGGACACTTCGGATTGACACTGAATGGAAAGACTTGTATCATTATTAATATCAGTCATGGAAAAATTCTTCTTGAAAAAGGGAACCACTATACCAATTACACTTTAAAATTCGTTTTTAATTTTTTTTAATTTTTTAGATAAAAACGATAAATAAATTTTTTAATTTATTTTTTGTTGAAATATGTTACCGTTTATTCCTTTATTTC
>JAITIZ010000064.1 GCA_031279215.1 Planctomycetaceae bacterium | reverse complement strand
TCAAAATTCTCAACTCTTTTTCGCTCTTCACCTTTTGGCTTTACTTTGGTCGAACTTCTTGTGGTGATTGCGATTATCGGCGTGTTAATCGCTCTTCTGTTGCCTGCCGTTCAAGCCGCAAGGGAAGCGGCAAGACGAATGATGTGTTCTAACCACTTGAAACAGATGGGAATTGCTGTTCACAACTTCCATGATACAAGGAACGGTTTACCGCCATGTACCTTGGGAGGTGGACGTATCTCTCTTTTGCCTCTGTTGTACCCGTACATCGAACAGCAAAATTTATACGATAAAATCGCAACAAGAGGCTTGGGCGAGATTTATAATCAAGCATGGTGGACAAGTCTGGATAACGCTGGTCGTGCAGGTTTTGGCTCCGTTCCGATTTACCGTTGTCCTTCACGACGAGGTAGTGGTCCGTTAATAACAACCGAAAGTGTCGATACCATATATCAGGCTTTTCCCGGTCCTGTTACAGACTATTCGGTTGTATTATTGATGGATCGAAACATTCATGATGCGTCTTTTTGGTCACATACAATTACTGCGAGTGCTGCTCTTGAACCGGATACATTAATAAATGCAATGAAAGGGGCTTTTCGTGTACCTATCAGATATCGAGATGCTTCGACAGGAGTTGCTTTAACAAACGCAATGATTGCCAATTGGTATCCGCGCGATACAATGTCTTATTGGGGTGACGGAACAACAAATCAATTGCTCTTCGGCGAAAAACATCTTCCGCCAAGTACAAAAGATCGGTGTAACCTTGATAGCGGAACAAATTATCATTATACCGGAGATTGTAGTTACCTTCATTCAGGTCCCGGTTACGGAACCGCTGCATGGGGACGATCATTCACAAAAAACGGTGCTTTTACTGTTTCAGGAATGCTTAAAGGGAGTGCAGATGAGTATCCGCTCAAACGAGCCATGGACGACATCCCCAACACCACCGGAAGTAATCAACCAATGCAGGCTTATAATTTCGGTAGTTATCATCCCGATGTTTGTCTATTTGTGCTTGGTGATGGAAGTGTTCGTGCAATTTCCGTAACAACACCGCCTTTCCCTTTTTTGGTCGGACTTTCATACGTTGACGACGGAAATAACATTAATTTGCCATAACTTTTTAAGAAAAATTTTGTAACTGTTCAGTAGAATATTTATATAGAATATTTATACTTTGTGCAGTCCCATTTTTAATATTTAGTAATATATCAGCGGAATTTTTGTAACTGTTTATTTTAATTGAACATCCAACCTTGTAAGGCTTTAGGATTGTAGGGGGCAATATCCGGCGGTGCGATCCGCCGCCAGTTATTCATAATGTCGCCGCTAATGCTGCTAAAAATGAATGAATTAATAAACTCAAAACACAAATTCCTCGGTCATGTCAATGAGTTGTAAAATTATCGCATGTGTGAAAAATTATGGTTTCCTTATTTACCGTTAGTTTATTAACGGGAGATCAGCGGTAAATAAGTAATATAAATTGTGTTGTTACTTCCCATTTTCAAACTTTAAACTTTTAAATTTCAATGTACAGAGTATTTTTATTTTTTGTTTGTTTTCCTGTTGTTTTCGTTTCGTTTTCGATGGCACAGGAATTTCCCGGAGTTCTCGATCCGACCCAAGTGTTACAACCTGTTCCGGCAGAATATGGTAGTGATAAAAGGGTTTGGCAAGGAGTTCCAAGTATTGCCGTTGCGCCCAATGGCCGCCTTTGGGCGGCATGGTCTTCCGGCGGAAGCCAAGAACCGCACGGAGATAATTATTGCCTGCTTGCCACAAGCAGCGATCATGGAAAAACATGGACAGAACCTCTCCTTGTTATTGATATGCCGGGACCGGTTCGGGAATTAGACCCGGCTTTGTGGATTGATCCCGAAGGAAAACTCTGGTTCTTTTGGGGACAAGTTACTGGAGATTTTTTTGACGGGCGCGCCGGAGTTTGGTGTATGACAACCAATACGCCGGAGCGTCAAGATGCGGTATGGTCAACCCCCAAACGAATTTGTGACGGATTCAAATCAACAAAATCAATTGTTGATTCTCAACATCGTTGGATTCATCCTGTCATTATTTTTAATACCGGCGAAGTTCATCCCGACAGAACGTTTGAGCCGGGTACCCATTTTGTTGTTTCTGAAGATCGTGGGAAAACCTGGAAATCTATCGGTTTTGCCACTGTTCCGCGAAAAGATGCGTTGTATGATGAAACAAATATTGTGGAAAAGAAAGATGGTTCCTTTTGGATGTTATTTCGTACACTATATGGTATCGGAGAATCCTTTTCAACAGATAACGGTAAAACATGGACAGAACCAAAACCATCAAAATTTTCCAACCCTTCTTCAAGGTTTTTTATGCGGCGTTTGAAATCGGGAAATCTGTTGTTTGTTAAAAACGGCGGATTAACACAACGTACCGGACGAAGTCATCTTCAGGCGTTTTTGTCCGATGATGACGGTCAAACATGGAAAGGCGGTTTGATGCTTGATGAGCGTAATCAGGTTTCCTATCCCGACGGCGATCAGGCAAATGATGGAACGATTTTTATCATTTATGATTTTGAACGTTATGGTGCCAGAGAAATTTTGCTTGCCCGTTTTACAGAAGAAGATGTTTTGGCAGGAAAAATTGTTTCTGAAACAGGTACTTTACAGATTTTAGTTGATAAAGCCACTGCACCAAAATGTCAGTTTCAAGCCAACTCAAACAGTGATGGTAAACCGTTGCGTTTTGGTACTTCTCCCAAAATGGAAATCAAAAACGCAAAAGCAGGAACCGTTCTTCGAGGATTTTCCTCACTTTTCACGGACAATAATGAAACCTTGATTTATTTGTGTTCGGTCCCGAATGAATTTAACGGGAAAAAGTTTGTTCTCGGTCAATTCCAACAACCAATTGAAGTCAATGTTCAAAGTGATGGAATGGTTTATGTTTATACCCCGTCAAAAGAACGGAGTTTGAACAGCAGTGTCGAAGAGGAACTTCTTAAAATTGGTTTTGAAAAAGTAGCTCGTCCTGAAACGTTAATTTTTGGAAATTCTCTTGACGGTGTTGTTACGTTATATCAAAAAGAGGTTAAAACCGGTGAAACAATCAAATTAACAAAATGGGCTTTCCTAATTTATTAGTAACAGTCTATTTTAGTTATACTCGTTACACTATTAAAATTCGGTTTTGTAGGGATGCACGGCTGTGCGTCCCTACGTAAAATCGTAATATATCCGTGGAATTTTTGTTTTTCGATCTTAACCCCAGATAGTAGTTGAGAGTGGATGTTCGCAAGCGGAGTTATTACCATTTTGGTAAAACTCCGCTTGCGACACTATTAACTATTCACTATTAACTACTGTAATTGTTCATTATTTTTTTGGGATTGTATTGAGATTTGTTTTAAATTCTTTTTCGTCAACAAGTTCGATATTTAGGGAATCGTCATTGTTTCCATTTCGGAGGATTTCGATTTTACGTTGAGCGGTTTCGAGGATTTTGTGGCAATATTTTAAAAGATGAATACCTTCTTCATATCGAAGTAATGCCGTTTCTAAATTGGTTTGACTATCATCTAGTTGCTGTAAAATTTCTTCTAAACGGGTCAATGATTCTTCAAATGTTTTTGGTGTCATAAATAGACAAAAAATAATAGATATTTTAATTGGAAATAATCCGATAAATCACAATAACAAAAACCAAACAATATAAAATGTAATTGTCTATTCAAAATTATAACCCTTCTCGGAAAAAGATTATCTGCCTTCCGAAAATGCCGCGGCAAGATTAAAAAAAAACAATAGCAATTAGGGTAGCAATTAGGGTAATATATATTTTTATGAACATTCCCAATTTGTTTATTTCCATTCACTTCCGCTCCAACCCGTAACAATAACATCCCGCTTGGGCATGAAGAAGGAGGAGATAAAACTAAGAATTACCAGAAATAACAAAATAGTTGCCGCTACAACTCGAATATAATAAGTATTCTGAAGTGCCTGATAATTTTCCTGAAAATTATAACTGAAATTGGGACCGCGTTCGAGAATTTTGAAATGAAAATAAAGTTCCATTGGACTCATTCGGTCAAAATGTTCATCTTGAATCCAAAGGATATTGTGTTCAAAATCAGGAACAGGATTCGAATTTTGATACAATTCTGTTTTACCATAACTGAACCATTCTTGTTTTAGAGAAACATCACGAGGCAAAGGGTATGAAAACAACGCCCAGAGAAAAAAAATCACGGCAGGTAAGAAAAAAATGACTCCAAGAAGAAAAAAAACTTGACGCATTTTTCCTGTTTTATTTTTTTGTTTAGGAAGTTCCGAATTGCCGGCTTCCTTTTCTTCAGCAACCGGTAAACTCTTGATTTTTAGTAATGACGGAACCCGCTGCGTTTGTCCGCAAGAACATGTAACTTGTTGACCAGCTTGGGATATCTCAATTTCAAGCGACCGCCCACAAGAACAAGGCAAAAGATATTTCAAAGACACAGAACACCCCTCTTCAAAAACAAAGAATACACCTTCAGTAAAAAACAATTCCAACTTCTCAAACTTCAAAACCAATCACTCAAAACAACTAATCTCTAAAAGACGGTGATTATTATATCTTCACAGTCAAGAAAAGCAAGTGTTTTAGACGATACACAAATTACATTTTACCTTAGAAAAACAAAAATGTAAAATAATTTTTAATTTTTGTTTGACCCCCTTTTAAACAGATTTTTAGATAAATTTCATATAAACTTTAAAAATTTTTCAAGAAAAATTATTTTCCTCTGGATTTTTTCTAAAGAAAATGATAAAATAAGGATATAGATAGCCGACACTTAGACAGTTGTTCCATGAAATTGTATCATGTTGAGTGTCTGAATTTTTTTCTGATTTTTACATTTCCCCGGATTCCAACGATTTTTTTACCACAAGATTAAACACCGCCATGAAGCCAATAATTTGTCTGCCCAAACCAGAAAATCATAAGTCATTTGATCAGGATAAGCAAAGATCAAGTGTGTCTTCCTAGTTTTCATCGAAAATTACGAATAGATGGAACTACTAAAATGTTTTAGGTGATTAGGTAATTTTTTGCTTCTTACCTGTTTTGCCTAATAATAATTTCTTTCCAAATAATAAAAAAAAATGCACTGTGTCTGAATGTGAGGTATATTGGTTTATAATCAGTTACGAATCGTTCAATTAGATTGATTTTAATTTACAATGTCCTTGTTACTGAAACGTTGTTATGCCGCAAAACCCGATTTTACTCCCTTAAAAAAAGCATCCGTTAACAGAATATTTTATATTATTACTTGTAAGATATAACATTTTGTACATAATGTAACATGTTTATATGAATAGGTTTGTGTTATTTTAATTTACGGAATTTAATCCCTGCGGGGAGAAAGGAGATTTCCCTTAGTCAACATTTATTGAATTTTGTCTGCATAATTTTTTCGATTAATCTTTTGGGTTTTGAAAAAATTTTCAATCTGAAAAAGATTGAATTACGTAAAAAGATCAGAATATTGGCCCATTTATCCATTCCCCGTTTTCCCAATCATTTATCCATCACGATATGGAGAAAATCCGGTTGTTGTCCCCCCGACGATTGGGTGAACGGAAGTTGATCAACCATTTAACTTATTATTTTACAGGAGTTTAGTTTGTACGATCCAGATGTTCTCATAGATGATTTTGATGATGTACTTGTCCCGGAAGAAGAGATGCTCCATCTTGAAGATGTTGATATTGACGAAGACGAGATGGTTGATTCGCTTCTTATTGATGAGGATGAAGACGATGAAGATGCCGCTGAACTATTTGATGAAGAACTCCTCAAATTGGAGATAGGTGACGTTTGGTCTGACGATCCGGTTCGAATGTATTTGACCCAGATGGGTGAAATTCCCCTCCTCACCCGCCAACGCGAAATCGCGTTAGCCAAACAAATCGAAATCACCCGACGAAAATTCCGTGCTAAATTGTTGGAATGCGATTATGTCCTCCAACATGCAGTCCGAACGTTACGGCGAGTTCACCACAATGAATTACCGTTTGACCGAACAGTCCAGGTTTCCGTAACAGATAGTCTTGAAAAACAACAAATTATAGGACGTTTTCCCTATAATCTCCGTTCATTGGAATTAATGGTTCGCCGAAACCATAAAGATTATCGTATTGCGACGAGTTGTTCCCGTAGTTCGGACGAAAGAAAAATGGCATGGACACGGTTGGGGCGTTCGCGGCGCCGTGCGGTGCGGTTAATCGAAGAGCTTGGTCTTCGAACACAACGTATTGAAATGATGATTCCGACTTTAGAGGAATTTAGCCGCCGAGTTGACGAATTAAAAGAACGAATTCGTGCTCATCGTGCCAGCGGCAGACCGGAATATGAACGCCAACCCTTACTCGATGAGTTCCGTAACATCCTGCAATTAACCCAAGAAACACCAACCAGTCTTCGCAACCGAGTCAAGTATGTTCAAGACATTTTTGCAAAATATCAGGAAGCCAAACGCGGTTTGTCCGAAGGTAATCTTCGGTTGGTGGTGTCTATTGCGAAAAAATACCGGAATCGCGGTTTGAGTTTCCTTGATCTGATTCAAGAAGGCAATGCCGGTTTGATGCGTGCGGTCGATAAATTTGAATACCGGCGCGGTTTCAAATTTTGTACGTATGCAACATGGTGGATTCGTCAGGCGATTACGCGGGCGGTTGCCGACCAAAGCCGGACGATTCGGATACCTGTTCACATGGTTGAAACAATGTCCAAAATGCGCAACGTTTCACGAAAGTTGTTACAGGAATACGGACGCGAACCGACAATAGAAGAAACTGCAGAAGCCGCCAATTCACCTCTTGATGAGACCCGCCGGATTTTGGCGATGAATCGTTATCCAATCAGTCTTGATCGACCGGTTGGTAACAGTGAAGATTCCCATTTCGGCGATTTGTTGCCGGACGGAGCAGCAGAAAACCCGGCAATCGGAGCAACCCAAGAAATGCTCCGAACCAGAATTGCGAAAGTGCTTAAAACACTTAGTTATCGGGAACGGGAAATTATCAAACTTCGTTACGGACTTGGAGATGGTTACAGTTATACGTTGGAAGAAGTTGGGCATATTTTCAAAGTAACACGGGAACGTATCCGTCAAATTGAAGCAAAAGCAGTCCGCAAACTTCAACAACCAACCCGTAGCCAAGACCTTGTTGGTTTCCTCGACTAAAATAAAAAATAATCTTAAAATCCTAGCAATTTAGGAACTGTTAAAAAAACCGTAACCAGTGATTGATTCGATCAAATTCACTGGTTACGGTTTTACAATTGGTACTATACTTCTTGCCGTAACTAGGTCTTTTGTAACCATTTACAAAAATAATCAAGAGGATGCAATTCCTTCGCCGAAGAATTATTGTTTCATAATATTTGCTTCCTGTAACTACTCAGTCGTTTATGTTTGTTTAAAGGATTTGTAATAGTTCAGCGGAATTTCCGTAATTATATTACAATTGTGTCGAGTAATTTTTTTTCCGTACCTTTATCGGTAACTGTCTATTTAAAAATTGAAAGAGTAACATTTCGGCGTTATTTTTGTTTTGACTTAGCCCCGGTCCCAACGGAGCAACAAACATTAGCGTAGAGCAACGCCCTACAAATCGTATTCCCCTTGAAAATAAAGCCCTTTTTAGTTGATAATTGATAGCGGAGAGTTGATAGTGCCGCATGCGGATTACTTACCTAAACGGCAATAATTCCGTTTGCGACACTACTATTAACTATTCACTAAATAGACTGCCCTTGCAGGGCGAATTCATGTTAATGTGTAAATGGGCATCATTTTTAAATAGGCAATTACTTATTTTTCTGTGCGGGTAATTGTCATTGTGGTTTTTCCGTTGCCGGTCATATTTTGTTGTATGATTTGGTTGTTGACGGTTGCTTCTAGGTCGATGTTCATTTTTATTTGAGTCGTGCTGGAAACAACAAGACCGGTTTTAATTTCGATTTGTATTGTATTTTCGTTGTCAATATCCGTACTTTTAAGTGTCATCTTGGTGGCAGCCGCCATATTCATTTCTTGAGGCGAGTCTGATTTCATACGAGATTGGGACACAATGACCGCCAATTCTTTTCCGTCAACAGATTGAATTTCTTTAAGTGTATTCGTTTGCTTTGTTTTCACCTTACCCATAAAAGGAATTTCCGAAATATTTTCCGATTTCCACTGTTCACCAACAGCAACCGGTTGTTGCGGCATTGCTTCACGCAAAATATCGAATGTTTTGGTAAATACCTCTTTGGATAACAATTTTTTCAGTTGTTCAACAACTTGTTTTGGAAGAGATTGCGAATTTTTTTCCAGAAATTCATCCAGACCTTCAATTTTTACAATTTTACTGTCTTGATCAAAGGTGATTGTCGTTTTAAGTCCGACAATCACCCCCAACATTTTAAGCGGTGAATTTCGAGTGTTTTCAACCGCACTATCAAAAAACATCTCTCGTCCGTTTATTATTTGTTTCAATACAATTCGTTTGAGTTCGGTATTAACTTGTTGCAAACCATCCGGTTCAACCGCTTCCGCAATAATTTCTTGATATTGGGATTGAATCTGATGATTGGGAATAATTTGTTCTCCAATTTTGATTTTCATATCCATATCCATTTCGGTTTTCATTTCATAAGTTCCCTGTGGATAACGGGGTTTGAGTGTATATTTTTCTTGTGCAACAACATTGAAAACAACAAAAGAAAAGAGAAAAAATACTGCCATTGTCAAAATGATTTTGTGCATGGAAATCTCCTGTAAAAAGCTTTGTAAAAGGTTCAATATCGAAAATTCATCAGAAGAAAATCTGATTATTTTTCCTATCATACAACAAGTTGACAAAATTACTATCCATCGTTGACTTTTATTGTCTCTATTTATACAATGAGTGAATTGTTTGTATTTTATTTGTACAAAGAATTTGTTTTTGTCTCTTCTTTAACATCAGCCATTTCACGAATCCATGCAAATATTTGAAGGAAGAATTTGTCCGCCTCCAGAAGGTTATATTACTATTGCGGTTGCGAAGTTTAATAAAACAATTACACAACGTTTACTTGATGGGGCGTTAGCGAAGTTACGGCAACACCGGGTTCATGAAAAGGATATTCGTATTGTTTGGGTTCCGGGGACTTATGAGTTACCGTTTGTGGCTTCTCATTTTGCAAAAGATCCGCAATGTCTAGCGGTGATTTGTTTGGGGGCGGTGATTAAGGGAGAGACAACGCATGATCAACATATTAATCGTTCCGTTAGTATTGCGATTGGAGAGATTGCATCACGTTTTGGAACACCGGTGATTTTCGGTGTTTTAACTTGTGATACTATTGAACAGGCAAACGCCCGAAGTGGAATAATTGAATCGGTTAAAGATAAATTTCTTAATCCTGCGCCGGGAAATAAAGGTGCCGAAGCTGCCGAAGCCGCTCTGGAAATGATTGATTTACTTACGGAATTACCGGAAATTAACCCGAAAAATCCATTCTCCGACATTCTCTCAAAAATACTCATCGCTTCTAATAACGATGACGAGGATGATGACGATGACGACGAGGACGACGAGGACGACGACTTTTATTTTCCGCCGTCGCGTAAATTCGTTAAAAAATCTACAAAAAAGAAAAAAAAAGACTAGTTGAAAACACCAAGAAATACAATAAGTTTAGTCATCATAGTAAATCAATAAACTCTTCTATCGTTTGGCAATCCAACAACTGTACCGCAAGTGAATCTAACACAATTGGGTCATGTTTCTCACGAATCTGTTTTTGAACACTAACACCATGCCGGTTCGGTTGTGTTATGTTTTACCGTGTAAAGAATAGTACCGCAAGCAATTTACAACCATTACAGACTCGGTAAACAACTTGAAAGTTTCATTACAGATTGTTCAAATTTAGATACAGGATTATTCTTATCCTTGTTACAATTCTTTGACATTGCTCGGTCTCCTTAAGTTAAAAGGGGGATTGAAAGGGCTAAAACGATAAACGATAATCTACACAAATTACAACAAAATGGAAAAATCTATTTTTTTGGAAAGGGCAGTTTATAAGATGGTTAGTAAAATTATACATTACCTTGTCCTTATTTGTTTTTTTGATAAACAAACGAACAAACAACCTCATTGTAGTTGATGTGTTACAAGCGGAGTTATTGCCGTTTGGTTAATAATTTGCTTGCGACGTTATTTCACCATCAACTAAATCCCGCTGTCAACAAATTTCATTTTTTTCTTATTTCCAACGACGGTGCAGCCACCAGTATTGTTCTGGATGACGACGGATACCTTCTTCCAGTTTTAGGGTAAACCATTGTGTGATTTCTTTTATATTTTGTATATCAGGCGGTAAATGAAGCGGATCAAGAATATCAGTAACATACATTTCAAATCTCATCGGTTCAAATTCGCCTCGCTCATTAGTTTTTCGCAACGAATAACAAACAACAATCGGTGCCTTGAATTGTAATGAAAGTAAAGCAATTGCTTTGAATGTTGAAGCTGGTTTACCGAAAAAATTAACCATACAACCTTTGGAACCAGCAGACTGATCCGCCAGAAACGCCATAAGACCATTATTTTCGAGAACCCGCAAAATCTCCGGCGCACCGCCATTTTTTGATACAAGAAATTGACCGGTTGATTCTCGGAAATTTTTGATAAACCGATTTAAAAACGGATTATCCAAAGATCGAGCCACCGAGTTTGAAGGATAGGTCAGAATACCAAGTGAAAATCCGCCGATTTCAAAGTTACCGAAATGACCCGTTACTAAAATAATGGGACGATTCTGATGCAGCAGACTCAACAATGGTAAAGCTCCTGTCAACTGAATATGATGGCTCCAGTTCAGATCACGGATTTGCCGGTTCGCCAGAGCAATTTCAACTCCCATCAGGAATAAATGTTCCCACATCAACCTAATTAAATGCCGTCTTTCTTGATATGTTTTTTCGGGAAATGCCGTTTGAATATTTTTGTGCAATAAGTCTTGACGAATAGGAATAATATCCGTAAACAACCAGGCCAAACATCGAGCCAAAGTATGACCCATTTTTAGACTGAGCGACTGAACCGCACAAAATAAAATACGAACAAAAAGATAAACCAAATAATCAATAACAAACTTCATTTTCAAAGAAAATTCACCGATTTCGCTAATTTTTTGTAACTGTTCAGCAGAATATTTATTTTCAACACGGAATGTACGGAAATTGAGAGAGAAGAATCTTTTGTAATATTTTGGTAAAGATTTTCGTTTTTCCCTCTCACACCTAGCGGGGTTAAGATCAAAAAACAAAAATTCTACTGAATAATTACAATAAATTTATTAGGAGTTTATTTTAAACTAAAAAATCGTTAGCAAAAACAAATTGGTGTTGTTAGGAATGGTCCTTTGTGTTCTGTGTATTCCGTATTTTCCATGTTTAAAATGCTACAGAATTGTTAAAAAAATCTTCCAGAACTTCCTTTGAGGGCGGTTTCGTATTTTATTGCGATTTCTGCGTAGTATTCCGGTCTGGCGGCGAAGGAGTCCAATGATTCCTGACTGCTAAACAGGAAAACTCGTCCTTGAAACCAAGCTCCGTATTTACGGTTACCATAAACCTTTTTATTTCTGTCCACCATCAGAACAATATCTTCCCCCATAGCAACCGGAGCATAAAGAGCCGGTGCTTTCATAAATTCAATCATCGCTTCTTCACTGGAAAAACGAAACACATGTCCGCGATACATCGTATAGTATGCAGGATTACCTGGAATCCAGCGTTCTTCCGTACTAAGAAGCACCGGACAATATCCTTCCAATCCAAGCGGAACTTCTACCATTGTTGTTGATGTTGATGATGTTGTTGTTTCGTCAATGTTGTTTTGAAGTCCCATTGGAGAAACCGTAACAGTTGCCGGTTCTTTGTGTATTTGAATTTGCGGAACCAGAACCGCATCAACCGTTTTGGGAAGAACATGTTTTTCTTCCGGTGTTGTTCTTTTTTCCGTAACTCGAATCGGATTGATTGATTCGGTTGGTGTTTGACCGGCTTGAACCGGTAACGGCGGAGCTACCGGTTGTCTGGTAAACGGATCACGTAACGGTTGTTCGGTTTTCGGTAATTCTGTTTGAGTTATTTCGATTTTAGGTTGTTCGGCTTTATTGTTTATTTCGGAGGGTTGAGACGATAACGCCATAGGTGCCGTTTGAGGAGACAACAGTTGTTGTTGTTGTTGTTGTTGTTGTTCAATCTGCAACGGCGAAATAGGAGGAGCAGAATTTACAGGTTCAGGGACAGTCTGAATTGGGGGCGAAACTTGTTGAGTAATCTCTTGATGACTAGGTTGGTTAATATTACTCAAAAGAAAATGAAGGTATTCTAAAAAACGTTCTGTAGTAATTCCGCCTTGCCGTCGGTGAATGAGTCGGCTCTCCCCTGTCAACACCAAATCGGTCGGAATTACCTGAACAGAAAACCTCTTCGCCAACTGTGTTTGTTCCGAGACTTTAATTTTCATCGGTACAAAAAAACGATTCATTTGACTGATTACCTGTCCGTTTTTAAACACATTGCTTTCCATCAACTTACATGGCGGACAATTATCACCATAAAAATGAAGAAATAACGGACGATTCAATGTCTTAGCGCGAGCAACTGCCCGTTCAAAATTGGTTTCCCAAATGATTTCTTGTTGGGCTTCCGCTTTGGTATTTGCCGCAAAACAGAAGAACAACACAGCAAACAAAATTCCAATCTTGTAAAATAAACTGCCCAATGATATTATTTTCATTTTATTCTCCACTATCGAACAGACTGATTTCTACCGTATTGCCGATACAACAGTCCCCGATAAAGCAAAAAACGTTATGTTAATCGCCGCAAGGATCTAAAAATTCAGTTTTGTTAATTTTATCTTTTGTACTGAAAAATAAGGACTTACGAATAATTTTTTTTGATGAAATATTGAATTTTTAGAGATATCCGCAAATGACATTGAAAAAAGGTTTACGATATTTTAATTTAAGTTGTCAATTTAATTTTGAACGGAATTTTGTTTTCCTTCAATTTGACATATCGACAAATTGTGGTTGCATGAATTAGGTAAAATTTAACGAAGTTTCCAGTTTTTCGAAAATTTCCTGTTGTGAAACTTCACTCGTGTTCCGGTAAATTTTTCCGATTTTTCCTAGTGTTCCCATGCTGGTTATTAAAATGGTTCAAAATTTTTCGGGTGATTTCGGCATTTTGTGGGCTGTTGTTCTGGTGAACTATCCCGAGGTTAGGCGATCTTTCGCCGAAACATCACGTCGGCAATAGCCGACTTGCCCCTGTTTCGGGACGGCAATTTGTGTTGCCGAGCGGTTTGGAATTCGGTTACCAGCCGAAAACCGGGTTAAAGTTGCCTATCGGCAACGCAACCGTGGGTAAAAGCCCTTCGGCGAAAGGCTTTCACCTACGGCTTTCACCTACGGTTGCCTACCTTTGGTTTAACTAAAGGGAACTTCTAAAAACCTAATGTAAAAAATTTATTGTTAGAAGGAACGCGGTCGTCTCGACCGCATTTTTAGGCGTTTTTTGTAAAAAAACAAGGCAGGCGAGACGCCTGCGTTCCTCCTAATATTAGTTTTTAGAAGTTACCTAAATGAACACACCACCTTGTGAATACTAGGGATTTATTTGATTATGTAAAATTGGTTTATCCTGAACAGTCGGAACAACCGATACAAACCGATAACAGTTTTATAGATTCTGTTTTTATTTCCATTCACCAGACCTATTTTCTAATTTCTAATATGTCAACGATTTATCATCCAACCAATTTGACTGTTGACATTAATTCGATGATTGGGCGGTTATCGCTTCAGCAAACGGAAACGGCACTTTCTCAATCGGTTCGTAATTTGTCGTCGGGACTTCGTATTCATTCCGGTCGCGACGATCCAATTGGGTTCATTTCCAGTACGGCAATGCGGACAGATATTGTTTCTCTTTCCCAAGCAGTTGCCAACAGCCAACGAGCTAACTCGGTTATTTCGACAATTGACAGTACGTTATCGCACTTAAACAATTTACTGAATGATCTTCGCGGTCTGGTTACGCAGGCGGCTAACACCGGTGCCGAAAATCAGGAAACACTGGCAATGTTACAAATTCAAGCCGATGCCGTGTTAAATTCCATTGATATGCTGACCTATTCGACAACGTATCAAAATCAAAAACTCCTTGACGGTTCACTTGATTTTACGACTTATGGAATTGACCAAAATAAAATTGACCTTTTGAATATCAATCAAGCCAATTTTTTGGGACGAACAGAGAAGGATATTTCCGTTCAGGTTCTCGAACCGCCGCAACAAGCCAAACTTTATTATCCGTTAGGAGCATTAAAAGATGATGTTGTTCTGGATATTGGCGGAACAGGCGGTTATCAAACGTTAATGTTTGACAAAGACGCTGCCGTACAAGATATTGCCGATGCCGTAAACCGGTTCAGCGATGCAACCGGTGTTGCGGCAACTGTTTATTCCGAAGCAACTCCAGGAACTCTCAGTTTGACTTCCTACGGAAAAAATAACGATCTTCTTCTAACATCAAGCGAATCAGGAACAGCAGCAGGCAATTTTGTTGTTCGTTATACGGCTCCGAAGGAAGGAAACGAAAATCTGTCCGTCAATGTTTCACCGTCCAATGGAAATGAACCGGCTGTTATCGAAATCGTTTTGCAAACAGAACTTTGGAAAAACGCAGAATATCATTACAACGGCAACCAAGATGGTGTTTCCAACAATGAATTTTCAATTACCGCACAAAATTCTGGAGAAACATTTAATGATATTCAATTTGTTTTCAACAATGTTTACGGAACAGACCAGGAAACAGGAATTGATGTTCGGTTACAGGATTCTCCGAAAACATTTTCGATTAACGTTTCCTATAACGAGTCAGACCCCAATGATTTGAGTAATACGACAGTTAATGATCTTGCCGATTGGATTAAGGCGTCTCCGGTTGCCAATGCGTATTTTCAATTACAAAATACGCCGCCGTCTGACGGAACCGGAGTATTGATTCCGTCAACAACATTTGAACAATCGCAAATCGGAGTGAACGGCGGTACGGTTCTTACAACAGCGGAACAGGTTGCGGCATTGCTTAACACCTCGCCGCTTCTTAAAAATCCCGACGGAACCGGTCAACTTTCAGCAACAATTCCCAATAATTCAACCGGTTTGGGAACAGTATCACCGTTTACGGAAGTTTCTTATTACGGTAATATTCAAGAGAATAATTATTTACAATTTCTTGCCCCGCCCAATTCGCCGTCTATTCGGTTTGTCAGTACGCCTGGGACATCGTTATTGGTTGACGATTCGAGTGATCCGCCGGTTTACGGTTATGCATCTACCCAAATTCAAGGCTTGGATGCGGGAACTTCGTTTACACTTCGTTCACTCACGCCGGGTTTGGAAAACGATCAGGTTGCCGTTTTATTGCAAGATAAAACCAATGAATCGGTTGTTTTTGATGCAGAACGTAACGCTGTAATTATTTCGGTTGATTTCACCGGTCGTGCCGAAGACCCGTCACGCGGCGATTTTTCAATGGAAGATCTTAAACAACTTGTTGCGAATGATCCGTTTGTTAGTTCACGGTTTAGTGTTATTCCCTTAACTTCTTATGATCCGAATCAACCGCCGACATTCAGTGATTCCGGTTATCGCGGAATCGACGCCCAAGTAGGGAAAACATCCGGCGGACTTCTTTCAGCAGGAACGGTTTTGATTCACCTTGAAACAGATACCAACGGTCTTGTGAAAACAACAGCAAACGATCTTGTACGATTTTTCAATGACCCTTCAACAGAGGAATCAAAACAAGTTCTTGACCGGTTGGGAATAAGTGTTTCGGTTCTTGCTCCGAACAATCCTAATGGAACGGTTTGTACAACAGGAGAATCGGGTATTGGAAATGGTTTACTGCAACCGACTTATGATCCGGATGCGGTTGATTGTGTTGTTTTGGAGGGACAATATCCTGATCTGAAATTTTCGAGTTATGGAGCGGAAATCAAAGAAGAATATCCAACGGCAACTATTTCTTCAACAAACGGACAATCTTCTGATTTTACGATTACGGCACTCCATGCCGGAGCGTCTTACAATAATACAACAGTTCGGGTGGTTGCAGACGCGGCTGGACCGGTTGCCCAATACAATTCGGTTTCAAAAGAGTTAACGATTGGTATTCCGTCCCAATCTGTTATAACCGTTGATGAAATTGTGAAGTTAATCAACAGTGATCCGGTTTTGAATACACAGTTTGTTGCGTCACGGGGCGAGTTGTCTGATGGAGGCGGACGTATTGCTGTCGGCGATTGGGCAACACTGACCGGCGGTGTACGTCCGGTCGATTTACGCCCGGAAGGAACCGTTGTTTCCGCCAATGGTGTCAATGCAATGTTTCAGGTTTCCGCAAAACAAGCAGGGGAACAATGGAATGATACGGAAATTATTATTGTTGCGGATTCGAGCGGTTCACGGGTTTCCTATGATGCACAGTCGAAACAGTTGACGATTGGAGTTTTACCGGAAAATCCGGCAACTGCACAGGAAATTGTTAATTTAATTAATTCGACGCCGGAAATTCGTGATTATTTTGAAGCTTCACTTCCTCTTATTGCGGAAGGTACTTCATTGGTTCCTACCGGCGAGGATGCTGTTCACATTGGAGATTCCGGGACACTTCAGCCGCATGTTACCGAAACAAAACTTGGTGTTCCCATGATCGGTAACAGTAATAATACCAATCTCGGAATAACATTTCACTCTGTTGAATACGGTAGTCAGGAATTTGTTGCGGTTCGTGCGACATTGGATACTGATTTTCCATTGACGGATCGGTTTGGTAATGTTGCGGAAAAGACTTATGGAACGGATGTTGTTGCTAAAATCAATGGTCAACTTGCAACCGGTACGGGTAGGATTGCATCAACAGCAACTTCTGATTTGGACATGTCGATATGGATCAATCCGAATGTTCAAAAAGGCGACGTATTCGGTTTCCGTATTACCGGCGGCGGAGCATTGATTCAATTAGGACCTGATGCCGTTTCAGAACAACAAGCCCGAATTGCAGTAAAAAGTGTTCACACAATTGCTTTGGGCGGAGTGAACGGTTATCTTTCACAACTCAAAACCGGCGGACAATACGATTTACTAACAGATACCGCAACAGCGTTCAAAATTGTGGAAGATGTTACGGCGGAAGTGTCGGCGATTCGCGGGCGATTGGGTGCATTCCAAAAGAACCAGATTCAGGCAAATATGCAAAATATGCAAGACGCCATCGAAATAGAAACAACCGCATATAGTGAAATCGTGGACACCGATTTTGCCGTAGAATCTTCCGCCTTTGCCCGCCAACAACTTTTATTACAATCGGGTATCTCGGTCTTGCAGCAAAACGGACAAAATACCCAACTACTATTAGGATTACTCCAACGTTAGTAAAAACAGTTACAATGTTTGTAATCTATCAATGGAATTTTCGTTTTTCGCTCTTAACCCCGCTAGGGGTGGAGAGTAGTGGAGAGTTGATAGTGGATAGTGTCGCAAGCGGATTACTACCAAACGGCAATAATTCCGCTTGCGAACTATCCACTCTCAACTCTCAACTATTATCTCGCCCTTGCAGGGCTTTGGGAAAATTGGGGAATTCCTGATCCGGCGGTTGCGCTTCGCTTCACCGCCGGTTATGCATTTCACACCCCTAGCGGGGTTAAGAGCGAAAAACAAAAATTCCACTGATAAATTACCAATTTTTAAATTTTAAATAGTATCCCAAAAAAATTATTCCGCTGATATATGTACGTTTCATCTTACGGGAACGATAACAAAATAGACAATTACTTGATTTATTCCTCTTCGATTCTTATATTTCGGTACCATGCTTCACTTGGGTTGCCGCCGTGAATTTGTAAACCGATAATTCCTGTTTGAGGAATCTTGTCATCGTTTTCCGTATAATCGACAGTCATCTTGCCATTGAAATAGAGTTTGATATTGTTGTTCTTGCAAACTATTTTTAACTCATTCCAATCATTCGGACGAAAAATTGTTTTAACTTCATCAAGATTCGCTTCGGCAAGAAATTTTCCGCGCCGTGCTTCGTCATAAAGACAACCCCAAAATTTTTCCGTCTCCGTCATATCCGCCTGATAACCCGAAACTTCATTGGGTCTTTTGTTATCTTCGGTCAACCGCCTTGACCGGAATTGAACTCCGGCATTGGCTCCCTTACCCAAGACCTTAATTTCAAGATGTAACGTAAAATTACCGTACTCTTTTTTTGTACACAGAAACTCATTGCGCGGTATTGGTTTCTCCAGCGTACCGCCGACAATTGCCCCGTCTTCAATCCTGAAAAATGCCAAATTCCCTTCCCAACCTTCAAACGTTTTACCGTCAAAAATCGGTTGTGCTTTTAATTGACTTTGAATGTTGTCTTTTATTTCTGCAACACGTTTTTTGTCAACATCACGTTTGGCGATTGTTTCCGCTTTTTGAATCATTGCCAACTTTTGATCAAGCGGCAAACCGAACTGGCGAATAATTCTAAGATATCCGCTCAACATCCGAATCCTGTACTTCTCAACCGGATGATTTTCCGCAAGATCAATTAAAAACGGTGCCGCATCCGGTGAACTCCATTTACCAAGCAGCATTGTCGCATGGTCAACAATTTCATTTTCCGTATCTTTGGCAAAATCCGCAATCATGTTACATGCTTTGCCGTTTCCAATGAAATACAATAAATCCATTAAAAACTGTTTATTTTTCACATCACCGGAATTTTTAAACTTTTCAATTACGGTAACACTTTCATCACGAGCGGGAATTTTACGGCAAACCGTCATCAATGCCTCGCGTAAACCATTCTTTTCCGTTTCGGAATTTAACGTTGTTTTTTGGAACAAATTTATTAGCAATTCCAAATCGGCTGGAGTGGCAACAATAATCTGCGAAAACGCACGATAAGCCGCAATCTTAATATCAATATCCGAATCGTTAAAAAGCAATTTAATCTTTTCAACTGCTTCAGCAATACGCCGTTCCTCAATTACATTCAATGCTGTAAGCCGAAAAATTTTATTATTTGAATCAAGACTTTTTATAATAGTCGTATTAAATTCTGTTCCTTGTAACATTGTTAGACTTTCCTTACCGGCATCCGCAACCGCTTTGTCCGAAGAACTAACCGCAACAAAAAGCGTATCAACACTCCTCATATCTCCGATTTTACCCAACGCCTTAATCGCTGCAATTTTCACAATCGTGTCGTCGGACTTTGCCAATTCAATCAATTCCGTTACTGCCGATTGTTCTTTTCGGATACCAAGAATTTCAATCAGTGCGGATTTTTTGTTACCGGAAAATTGCGGAAGATGATCAAGAATCAATTTAGATGCTTGCGGTGATTTGATTTTGACGGCAATATTATGTGCTGTTTTAAAAGCGGTTTCATTTTCTGATGAGTTAAGCAGAGCCGCCAACACCTGTAATCCGTTGGTCTCATCCAGCAAAACATAAGATTGTGTTGCCGCCGACCAAACCGCCGGAAACTCTGGATGTTGTTGTAACTCTTTGAGTATTTCTATTGCCGCATTATTGTTATGAACGGTAAGAAGTTGTTCGGCGGCAAACAACGCAGCAGTTGCGGCGTCTTGCTGAAAAGGAGAATTATTGTTTGACAAAATCGTTCTTATTGTTTTCACCGCATTTTCCGAAGCAATTTTTCCAAGTGCAAGAATAGCGGATTTCGCAATAATAGGATCAGAATCTTCGGTCAATTTAATGAGTTGCGTTTCCGATTTTTCGTAACGAACAGCCGCAAGCGATTCAATAACACCTGCCAGATTTTTTCCTTTAAGCGATTCGAGTGATTCCTGTAACGCAACAAGACCGGCATCACCGATATTGACCAATGCTGTCCGTGCAGCAGTGTTCAACTCCTCATAAACAAGCAATTTTTTTAATTCCGGCACCGCTGTTTCCGTACCGTTTTGTGTTAAATTGAAAATTGCTTTTGACGCTTCGTAAAATTGTTGATCGGACAGTTTTGTGTTACTGTCCTTAAATAGGTCTTGCAAAATTTTTATATTCTTTTCCGTTACTTCGCCGGACGGGTTTCCTGATTGGGCGAAGAGGAAAGAACTTGTAAGCAAAACAAAAATTGTACAAAAAATTATTTTTTTCATTTTAGGGTAAAATAGTTAATAGTTAATAGTTAAAGTGTATAGTGTATAGTTAATAGTTCAACTATACACTATGGACAATTATATTTAGGGAACTTCTAAAAACCTAATGTAAAAATTTATTGTTAGAAGGAACGCGGTCGTCTCGACCGCATTTTTAGGCGTTTTTTGTAAAAAAACAGGGCAGGCGAGACGCCTGCGTTCCTC
>JAITIZ010000013.1 GCA_031279215.1 Planctomycetaceae bacterium | reverse complement strand
ATAAAAAATAAAAATTCCACTGATAGATTACGGTTTAAAGTTTTAAAATTCTTTTGTTTCACCGGGAATAGCGGTGTGGTATTTTCCGTTTTCGTCGGGTTTAACCGGGGATTCGCTTTCGAGAGTCCAATTTTCGATACCGGGAGCAAGTTCATAAGTCGAATTCCAGCAAGTATCGTACGATAATTCCAAACCGGAATCAACTGCCATACGCCCCATAATTGAGGTGAATGTTGCCTTCACACCCCGCTCAATTTCGTTCCATGAATTGTCTTCCCGAATTGCCTTGAACAACCGGTGATGTTCCTCCTGATACGAATCGCAAGCGGGTGCTTTCGGTTTCCATACGATATTTTCGGGAATTTCTTTTAGTCCTTTATAAATCGTAGGATTACCAACTCCTTCGCCGACAACAGCACAACCTTTTGTTCCGTGAATTACCGCACGGAAAGAATGCCATGCTTTGGTGATCTGGCGTAACTGAACCATCATTTTTACTCCGTCGTCAAAACGATATTCGTAAGCACAATGATCATACATTTGATCATTTGCCTTGCGTACTTGCCGACCGCCTTGTCCTTGAACAGAAACGGGAACTTGTTCACCGCGTGCCCAGCAACAAATATCGATATTGTGAATCATCCAATCGACCATGTAACTGCCGTTGCCCCACGTCCAGTTCTGAAAACCAAGCAACTGATTTTGAAGCGGTGTCAAGTTAGAATTATGAATGAACGGAAATTCCGTCTGTAACCGATAAACCCAACAAGCAATAATATCACCAATTTCACCATCTTGAATTGCTTTGATTGTTTCTTCGGTTCGCCAAAAATGCCGGTTATTCAAACCGACGGCGACTTTGAGGTTTTTCTGTTTCGCAATTTCATTGGCGGCGAGAATTTTTTTGCAACCCGGCGTGTCAACCGCCAATGGTTTTTCCGCAAAAACATGAACGCCTTTTTCTACGGCATAAGCGAAATAGAGCGGACGAAATGCCGGCGGTGTTGCCAGAATGACCACATCGCCGGGTGAAAGAACATCAATAACTTTTTTGTAATTATCAAGATCACCGAAAACATGATCGCCAACATCCAATTTTGGAGCGGCAAACTCATCTTTTTTGAGAAATTCAAGAACATTTTTAGCACGTTCAACAAAAGCGTCGCCGATAGCAACTAATTTTGTTGGTCCTTCTGTGTGAAGAGCTTGGCTAATGGCTCCGCGACCACGACCGCCGCAACCGACAAGACCAATCTTGATGGTATTATCTTCGGCCGCATGAACTTTAGGAATGGCGGCTCCCGATAAAACAGAACCGGCAACAATTGTTCCGGCGGTAACTAAACCGGAAGTTTTTAAAAAATCACGCCGTGAAGACGACTCAAACATTGGGTAAACTGATTTCAATGACATAATAGGAATCTCCTTATATGTTGAGGTATTAAATAATCGCGTAACATCACCAATTGACGTTACGAAACAATTACAATATTATTACTTATTTTTTATTCATTTTCAAGAGAGTAGTATATTTCTTGTATTCATAATTTTACATTTAATCAATTAAGAGTTTTATTAAGACGCTATTTGTTGTAACATTTTAATGAAATATTTGTTTTTCGTTCTTAACCCTGCTAGGGGTGTGAAGTGCAACCGCCGGATTAGGAACTCTTCCACTTTTCCAAAGCCCTGCAAGAGCGAGATGATGCTTGTTTTGGTTGATTATCTCGCCCCATACGGGGCTTTGTTCTGTTGGGCATTTTGACCGTAGGTTGCGCTGCGCTACACCTACGGTTATGCACATCTCGTCCCTGCGGGACTAAGAAAAAAAATATATTACGGAAATTCCACTGATATATTACTAAAAAAGTATCAAAATAGAAAGTATCAAAATAGACACAGACAAAAAGTATTGTATTGTTTTTATTGAAGGTTCCCCCCTTTTTTCATCCTGAAAAGTCGGTACAATACCTTGCTAATTGGTTTTTAATCGCATGTATGAAGTATGTTTTGATAAGAAATTTAAAACAATGCCCAAACAAAAAACCCACAAAGGAATTAAAAAACGATTTCGATTAACAGCTTCCGGCTTGGCGAAACATCGGCATAGCGGAACAAGTCATCTCGCCTATCGTTTGACAAAAAAACAACGCCGTAATTTACGCGGAACAACTGTTGTTTGTAAGTCCGAAACCAAAAAAATCGTAGAAATGCTCATTCCGTCCGGCGGTTAAATCCAGATTGAATTATTTTGATCTATTGATTTACCGTTATGTTTACGGATAAGCCGATGAAACGCACCGGGTTGTAACTCTTTCAAAATTTGAAAGGACCTGGGTTCGTTGTTATTAAAATTGTAATTTAAAGGAGAACAAAATGAGAATACAACGCGGAGCTGCTAGAAGGCAGTCAAAACGGCGACTTTTTCGACGAGCCAAAGGATTTCGCGGCGGGCGCGGTAAATTGCTTCGAACAGTTAAAGAAACTATTGTTCGTGCTGATTGTTACGCTACACGTGATCGCCGAGTTCGTAAACGTGAATTTCGCGCACTATGGATCACCCGAATTAATGCCGCAACTCGTCAGTTGGGAATTCGGTATAGTGAATTTATTGCGGGTTTGAAAAAAGCTCAGATCAATTTAGACCGAAAAACTCTTGCCGAAATGGCAGTCACAGATGCAACTGCATTTGCTAAGGTTGTTGAAACAGTTCGTGTCGTTTTGGAAAAAACTTAACCCTGATCAATCAATAGAACATCAAAAGAGTGAAGGGGTTTAACATAATTCCTTCACTTTTTTGATTTTATCCTTTGATTTTATCCCTTGTTCATGTGTTCACACGGTACGAAGATTCAAATCTTTCGGAACTGATCTGATTCAAAAGAATCCGAACAACAATTCGGCGTACTACAACTGAAAGATAAGTTGTTAAACTACTTCGTTCACGGAAATTACGTAATAAACGATAATTATCATGTCCCAGTGCGGCAAAAACATTTTCACAAAGCCGGTTTCGGTCTTCGATACTCAATTGAATATCCCGTACTGAAACGGTAGCGTCGATAACGTGTAAAACAAGACCGAGAAACCGATCAACAAAATCTTCCCATGCCCTATTTTTTTTATTGAGGCATCGGGTCAATAATTCATGGTCTAATTCGGCAATTGACATTTTGAAGTTGTTTTTTGAGGGTAATATCTCTTTACATACAAGAACATTATACCCAATGTTAAACGGTTTGAAATGAAAATTCCAAGCTGTTTGCGGTGTTTCGGGATATTTAGTATAGTCCGAATCATATCAATTGCGGATGATTTCGTAAAGAGCATTTTCTATCCTTGTAAATGGAAACCAATTAATTTTGTTAATTTCGTTACCCAATATATCCATTCAGCCGGATAATAATGATATTGGGTGTGAAAAGTATCATCTTATCTATTACGAATAAGTAAGATAAAACGGTGTAAACTGTTAGGAGGTTTAATTAATATGAGTTCGGATGTAATTCCCATGACCCGCGAAGGGTACAATAAAATCAAGGCAGAAGTAGATCGGCTTGAAAATGAGGAAATGCCGATTATTCTGGAACGATTAGCGAATGCCCGTGCAGAAGGCGATCTCAAAGAAAATGCAGAATATCACGGTGCGCGCGAAAGTCAAGGATTGCTGCAAGCACGAATCAACGAGTTGAAAGTCAAACTTAGCCGAGCAACAATTCTTGATCCTTCGGCAATGCCTCAAGATGAAATTCGGTTTGGAGCCAAAATTAAGGTTCAGAAAACCGGTTCTAAAAAGGCGGAAGAATATACGCTTGTCGGTGCCGGAGAAGAAGATTATGATGCCGGAAAAATACTTGTAACAAGTCCGCTTGCTCAAGGTTTTCTTGGTAAGAAAGAAGGGGATGTTGTTAAGATTCAAGTTCCAAACCGGTTATTGGAATTTACGGTTTTGAAAGTTAGTTACGAATAATTGCGATGGATAAATTGAATAATTCGGTTCGGCAAGACATTTTTCGGGGAGTACGGTGTAACGTTCCGTTGGCAATGTACACTCGTTTACAGTTGGGCGGTTCGGCGGAGTTTTTCTCGGAGCCGGAGTCGGAATCTGATTTGGCTGCATTATTGAAACAGTGCCGAATTAATAAAATACCGGTTCATATTCTTGGAGCCGGTTCCAATCTTCTTGTATTGGAAACGGGAGTTACGGGGTTAACGATTCGGTTTTCAAACCCTATATTTTGCGGAATAACCATTGAAGAGCAACGGGTCATTGCCGGAGCCGGAGCTAAATTGGGGCAAGTTATTACGCAATCCGTTTTACAAGGTTTGGGCGGAATTGAAGATTTGATTGGTATTCCGGGCAACATGGGCGGTTCCCTTCTTGGCAATGCCGGAACGAATAGCGGTGATTTGGGGCAATGGGTAGAAAGTGTTAGAGTTGTCGATATTAATGGAGAGATTTCGGTCTTGTCAAAAAACGAGATTTCGTTTGGTTATCGTTCAAGCAGTTTGGATGATGTTGTGATTCTTTCGGCAACATTGCGGCTTGAAAAAGAGAATCCTGTTGAACTTGCCAAACGAATGCAGAAATTGTGGATAGTTCGAAAAACCCAGCAACCCGGTGGAGAATTGGCGTCTGTTTATGTTTTTAAGAATCCGGCGACAGGTACTTCGGCAAGTGATTTGATTGAACAGGCAGGGCTAAAAGGAACACGAATCGGCGGAGCTGTTGTTAGTGAACGTAACGCTAATTTCATTATGGTTGAGCCGGAAGGAACAACCGAAGATGTATTACGGCTTATCCGGCTGGTTCAGGAACAAGTTGAAATAGTTACGGAAATCAAACTTGAACTTTCGCTGGAAATATGGTAAATAGAAAACAGAGTAAATATTGGTATTGACCGGTAAATAATGGAAGTATTATCAATATTGGGTTAGCCGATCAACGGGTTGTATTTTTTTACTGTTACCGACCGCGAACTTTGGGTTGTTAAGATTTGGGTTGTTAAGATAATGTTGACGGTTTGTCCTACAATTGAGGTTGTTGATGAACACGATTTGAATACGGAGTTGGACGAGTCTATTCGTGAACTTTTACGGCTTTGTTTTCCCGATTGGGCGGATATTTTCCAAAATTACCGGATGTGGCATAACACAAAACCGATTTATTCTGTAATTGCGCGGGATGCCAACAAAGTGATAGGTCATATTGCGGTGGCGGTTCGGACAATTACGACGACGTGGAATTTTCGTTACAATGTTGTTAGTATTCAAGGAGTTTGTGTTGCGCCGGATTCGCGTCATGCGGGTCTTGCTCATCAAATGCTTCGCGAGGCTCTTAATGAGGCAATACAACGCGGTTTCCTTTTTGCGATTTTGTATTGTAAGGAATTTTTGGTGCCGTTTTATGTATCTCAAGGTTGGAAACTTGCGGACGATTCAATTGTAATGTGGAATCAACGTGATTTACCCATTTCCATGCGTAGTAATTGCCCTATGTATTATGAACTTAGTGATGCTCCTCTGCCGGAAGGTCCTTTGGATGTTCATAGCCCTACCTGGTAAAGTGTAAAAATAAATGAATTTATTTTATAATTATTCCGTAACGTTTTTGTTTTTGTCAATAATGATTTAAAATTTCATGGTAATTCAGTAAAATTTTTCATAGTAATCAGTAAATTTTCTACTGCTACTTGCATGAATTAATTTTATGCGTATATTATTTATGCAAAAGTAAATCGCGTCCGTGGCGTAATTGGATAGCGCATCGGTCTACGGAACCGAGGGTTGGGGGTTCGAATCCCTCCGGACGCAATGTATAGCAAAAATGCAATTGCTTGGTTTGGTGACGGTTTTCCACTGTCAGCTTCACAAATTGCTTTCCCTGCTTCTCTAATACTCATTGCACTTTAAAAGTAATTATTCAGCAGCATGAACGCTTCATCAAAGAATTCTTAATTCAGAATGAACAGCACACGTTTTCATGTAACTGTCTATTTTAATAACCTTTCACTGATGATTGATTCTATTTTCTTCCGTCCTGAAAGGATAACATAATCCAGCCCTACCCAATGGATAGGATTAAAATGACCCATTGCCGGTTTTACACCGACTTGATTAATGTCTATCATGGTATTTTTTCCAATGTTTATCATCACCGATTTACACTTTTTCTTGTTTTTTTGACCCTTCCAAAAAAATGTGAAGTAATCAGAATTTTTGCATTTTTAACAAAATTAACACAAATTGTAGAATTAACATTTTTTAATCTGATCTTGCAATTTTTCAAATTTGTAAATTGTGAGAATTTAGTCAATTTTTTATTTTTTATACAAATATGATTATCCGTTGGTCTCGAATTATTCCGCGATTACTTATTCTTGTTCTGTTTATTGTAATCATTTGGTTGGGGCAGAGCAAACTGATCCGTTGGCAACTCCGTTCCAATCTCCAACGTCAAACCGGAGCTGCAACAGAAATTGGTTCTGTTCGGACGGATTTACGAAGGGGCAGTATGGAGATTGGTGATGTTCGTCTTTTCGATCCCAAACAACCGAACCGTGAATTATTGCGTGCGGAAAAGATTTTCGTTCAAAGTAATTACGAAGATATTTTGTACCGATATTTTCATCTTTCGGAACTCAATATCGAAGGCGTTCAGGTTGTTATTGACGGGGCGGACGGAGAACAATTAATTCCCAACCGTTTGTGGAGTAAATTGAAAAATCAGATTCCTAAAGAGTTAAAATCAGTCAGCAATCTTGACTGGTTGGCGGTTCTGACGGAAAAACCGGAAGATGCGGCAAAAAATTTGTTGAAACAATTGGGAACATCCCAATTCCTTGCCGATTTGAAACAACGTTGGCACAATGAAGCCGTACAGTTTGAAAACGCCGCCAATCTTGTAAAACAACGCTTTCAGAATACTCAGAAATGGACGGAACGCGCAAAAACACCAGATAATCAATCCCAATGGCTTAACGAATTACTCAAGGAGTTGGAGGAAACAGATATTGATATTCGACAATTACTGGAACACGTTACAAAGTTGAAATCCTCCGCGCAAGAAGATTATCAATTACTGGTCAATACGGTTCAGCATGACCGTAACAAAATTAAGAGTGAAAGCCGGCAATTTCCGAAAATGAATACCGAATCGTTTTCGGAATATCTTATTGGTACAGAAATTAAAGAACAATGGGAAAAAACAGTTACGTGGTGTGATTGGGTACGTTCTTTATTGGTTCCGGTTGAGGCGGACGATCAAACAGTTTCGATTTACGATCATTTTGGTATGACACCGCCGCAACATGTTCGCGGTGAAACAATTCATTTGACTGTTTTGGACGCCCGCCCGGAACTGCTTATTGAAACAACCAATTTAACCGGTCAAGTACTTTTTGGTGCGCTTCCGGTTTATTTTAACGGAACCATCAAAAATTTAGCGCAACCGATAACACTTGGTTTTTCGCCGATAGTTGGGCAATTTTGTTTTTCCGGTTCGGGGATTCCGATATCGCCTGTTTTGCAGGAAAACAATACTGTTGCAGCAGAACAATTGCCGGCGGTTGTCAATCCTGATATTGTTCCGAATATTTACGTAACACTTCAGATTGACCGAATTGGGGAAAACAACGAAGATCAAATGATTATCTGTTGTCCAATGTATCAATTACCGGAACATGTTTTGGGGCATTCTGAAAAACTGGCAATTACTGTTTCGCCTGGGACATCGCGGTTGGATGGGGTTTTGCTTTTGCGGGGCGAACAACTTTCAGGAGAGATTCAACTCACACAGTCGGGAGTTCGTCTTGGGATAACATTGCCGGAACAACAGCAAAATAAAGAGTTACAACAGATTTTGCAACAATTACTTGATTCGCCGGATCATTTTACCGCAAGCGTTCTTGTAAGCGGAACACGGTCTGAACCTGTTTATGCTTTCAAAAGTAATATTGCGGATATAATTTGTTCGCGAATGGAACTGTTGCTTCAACAAAATTGGAACAAATTATGTCAGGAAACGGAACGGCTTGTTCTTGAAGAAGCCAATCAAGTAGCAACAACATTAAATATGGTGTTACAAGAAAAACTTGAACCAATGATAAACGGAATCAATACTTCACGAACTCAATGGGAACAACAAATAATACAACTTTCCGGTGTTCCGTTTGACCAATTGATTCAATCGCAATTTTCCAAACTTTCATCAAAAGATCAACAACGTCTTAACAATTTATTAAAATCACCGACAATTCAAGCATTGCTCCAAAACCGCCCGTCAGAACAAATTCCGCAACAACAAATTGATCCGTTCATTCAGCAAGGTATTGACAAATTACAAGACAAAATACCAGGTCTGCTCGAACAGTTACGGAAAAAAACAAAATAGAAAAAATAGAAAAAATAGAAATTCGAGTAATATATCAGTGGAATAATTTTTTTGGTCCTATTTTCGCAGCATTTCGTTAATCTCTTATGTTTTCTTAGTCCCGCAGGGACGAGATGTGCATAACCGTAGCTTGCGCTTCGCTTGACCGCCGGTTATGCATTTCACACCCCTAGCGGGGTTAAGAGCAAAAAATAAAAATTACACTGATAGATTACGTTTTTGCAAATTCCACTGATAGATTACCAAGTT
>JAITIZ010000704.1 GCA_031279215.1 Planctomycetaceae bacterium | reverse complement strand
GGGCGTTGGGATGGGAGGGGGAACTTAAACCCACCCCGTTGGGGCGGGCTATAATACTAACGCCCCTAGCGGGGCTAATATAAAAAATAAAAATTCCACTGATAGATTACGAAGTATTTAGTTTTTGTTAACGTATTAACATGGCATCGCCGTAACTGAAAAAGCGGTATTTTTTCTGAATAGCTTCACGGTAAGCTTCTTGAATCAGTTCATCACCGCCGAAAGTGCGTACTAAAATGAGCAATGTTGATTTGGGCAAATGAAAATTTGTCAGCAACACATCAACATTTTTGAATTGATAAGGCGGACGGATAAACAATGATGTTTCTCCTTCAAACGGTTTCAAATCGGGAGCTGATTCCAAAACGCGTACAGAAGTTGTTCCGACAGCGACAATTCTACCGCCGGTAACTTTGCAATGTTGAAGAGCGAGGCTTGTGGATTCCGGCAATGAGTACCATTCGGCATGGATTGGGTGTTCGTGGATATTTTCAACGGTAATTGGTTTGAATGTTCCCATACCGACATGTAATGTTACTGGGGTGATGTTGATTTTTTGTTGTTTGATGGAGTGGAACAGTTGCGGGGTGAAATGTAATCCGGCGGTTGGTGCGGCAACCGCGCCGGGTTTAGCGGCGTAAATTGTTTGATATGATTCTTTGTCTTCGGGAAGCATGCGTCCATTGCGGATATACGGGGGAATTGGGACCCAACCAACTTGTTCCAATGCTGTCAATGGAGTTTCTTCTGTTTTTGGTTTGACAATCCAGGAGCCGTCATTTAATTTTGTACTAAATTCTAAAGAAAAGCCGACATGTCCTTCTGATGTTTTTAGTTGTACTGATTCACCGGCTTGAATTTTGCCGCGTGTTTTGCCGATAATTTTCCAAGACTGGTTTGAATCGAAAGCCAGAAAAAGACCTTCCCAATGTCCTCCGGTTTTTTCACGGGTTCCGACTAACCGTGCCGGTAAAACTTTGGTGTCGTTCACAACAACACAATCGTTGGGTTTGAGCAGTGACGGTAAATCGTAAACGTGTAAGTGTTGAAATTTTCCGGTTTTTCGGTCAACAACCAACAATCGGGCATCTGACCGATTTCGTAATGGAACCTGTGCAATCAGGTGAGACGGAAGTTCATAATCGTAATAGGATAACATCAGGAAATAGACAAGAAACCGGAATATATTGACAATAAATCCCAATAAATTCAATTCAATAAACTATTGGTAAAAAACAGAGTATTTTGGTAAAAGAGTTCAGCGAAACACCTGTAAAACATGATTATTGATTATTGTCTATTGTTTTGACTTCTTTGTCAATGATCTCCCTAGTGTTTACAGGCTGGTTGTTAAAAGGTTAAAAATTTTCGGGTGATTTTGGTATTTTGTGGTCTATTGTTTAGGTGAATTATCCAAAGGTAGGTGAATGTTTCACCGATACATTGCGTCAGCAATAACCGAATAGCCCCTGCGTGGATCAAAGCCCTTCGGCGAAACTTTGCTAATCTTTTGGCTATGTTCGTGAATAGTTACGATTATTGTTGTTCGGGATGTTGAAAAAAATCTTTATGAACAGTTCCGGGAACTCCGATAACGTACGAATATGGTGGAACATCGCGCATGACGGCGGTGTTTGCGCTGACTTTTGACCATGCGCCAACACGAACTCCCGGAGTTATCGTACAGTTTGTAGCAATGTGTACACCCTCTTCGATATGGCAAAAACCACTGATCGACGTACCAGGTCCAACTTCAACATAATCATCAATTATTGCGTCATGTCCGATTGTCAAATTACAATTTAACGAAACAAATTTTCCTATTGTAACATCACAACTAATAAATGTTCCCCATCCGATATGTGAACCGTTTCCGATAACAACACTTTTTGAGAGAGTAGCTTCGGGATGGACAATTGACGTAAACAAACAACCTTTTTCTTTCAATAATCCAGCAATTTTCTGGCGGCTTTGTGGTGAACCGGACGCAATAAAAATAACTTCACCGGTTTTCTGCTTGTATGTTTCAATTGTATCAATAATCGGTGGATAACGATTTCCATAGTTGTCAAGAGACTGAAGATTATCGTCAATAAATCCGATAATTGTGTCATTTTTATTTGCAAGTTTATTTTGTTGTTGAAGTGACAAAGAGAGAGCGTGAAATATTTCTCTTCCGAATCCTCCTGCACATGCAATAACGTAATTCATATTTGACCTCCTTTATTGTGCGCAATATCCGCCGTCGATAAAAAGTGTTGTACCTGTAACATATTTACTTGTATCAGAAAGAAGGTAAATCGTTCCTCCGATAATATCGTCAACACTACCAATTCCCGACGGATGTTTGTAATGAAAATCTGTTCCTACTGAAATATTTTCACTCATTGGTGTTTGAATTGTTGCTGGTGCAATGGTATTGACGCGGATTTTTTGTGGAATCAATTCGAGTGCCATTGTTTTGGCGGATAATTCAAGAGCCGCTTTACTGGCACAATAACCGAGTTGTCCCGGAACGCCGACATGCCCTGAAACTGAACTTATTAAAACAACAGAACTTCCATTTTCGTTGCAAGAACCATAAGCCGAAAAACCTTTGACGAGCATAACTGCACTAATGCAATTGACGGAAAACATTTCGATCAAATTTGTTGAACGTACTGTTTTCAATGGTTGTTGTACGGCAATTCCGGCACTATGAACTAAACCCGAAAATGCCCCATATTTTTTTGCAAGATTCATAACAAAACGCGGTAATTTATCCAAGTCCGCAAGAAGATCACAAGGTTCTACGGCGGAATGATTCCCGCAAATTGCTGCTGTTTCATTAAGTTTTTCTTCATTTCTTGCAACAAGAACAACAAACGCCCCTGCTTCCGCCGCCGCAATTGCAATACCGCGACCAATACCAGAAGATGCACCTGTAACAAGTATATTTTTTCCTGT